>JAGDMX010000105.1 GCA_017860725.1 Chloroflexota bacterium
CAGATCCCGGCCTCCTTCTTGAACCAGGCCTTGCCACAGGTTCAAGAAGCATTGGCCTCTAGCCTCACCTGCGATGGCCAACCCGTAACTGGACTGGACGCCGCAACTTTCACCAGTTGTTTGCAAACAGCACAAGATGCTGCCCCACGAGCACTGGTCATTGCCGCCATAGCGATTCTGATCTTCGCCCTGCTGCGCGGGCTGTTCTCTTTTCTCCAGGTGTTCTGGGCAGAGAAAAACTCGCAGGGTGTGGCCTTCGAGTTCCGCAATGACCTGTACGCCAAAATCCAAAAGCTGTCGTTTTCCTATCATGACCGCAACCAGACCGGCCAGTTGATGATCCGCGCCACAGACGATGTCGAAAAGGTGCGCCTGTTCATCGGCCAGGGATTGTTGCAACTGGTCGGGGCAGTCTTACTGTTTGTTGGCACCCTGATTATTTTATTTTCCACGAATGCCCGCCTGACCCTGGTGATTCTGCCTATCCTGCCAGCGGCGCTGATCCTGTTCATGATCTTCGGCACCATCAGCCAGCCACTGTTTGCCAAGCTGCAGATGCGCCTTTCGGCGCTTAACACCACCTTGCAGGAGAACCTGGCTGGCATTAAGCTGGTGAAGGCCTTCACGCGAGAAAAGGACGAGCAGGCGAAATTTGACCAGGCCGCTACCAGCCTGATGAACCAGCAAATTGTCCTGTCGCGCACCTTTGCCTTCCTCTTCCCCCTGGTCTTCCTGATTGCCAACCTCGGCCAGGCGAGCGTGCTGTATTTCGGCGGCCGCCAGATTCTCTACGGTACCCTCACTTTGGGTGAATGGCAGGAGTTCAGCCTGTACCTGATCTACCTGTTCCTGCCCCTGGCCCAATTTGGCATCATCATCACCCAGCTAGGACAGGCCTCCGCCTCCTCCGGTCGCGTTTTTGAAATCCTGGATGCCAAGAGTGACGTCACGGACAAGCCCGATGCCATTTCCCTGCCCACCGTTGCAGGCCAGGTCAGCTTCGAAAACGTCACCTTCCGCTACTTTGGCGGCGGTGATCCGGTGCTGCAGAACGTCAGCTTTTCCGCTCAGCCTGGGCAGACGATCGCTCTGCTGGGCGCAACCGGCTCTGGAAAAACATCAATCATCAACCTGATCCCCCGCTTCTACGATCCCTCCGCAGGCAGCATCACTATCGATGGGCACGACCTGCGTGACATCACTCTGGATTCGCTGCGCTCGCAGATCGGCATCGTCCTGCAGGAGACTACCCTGTTCGCCGGTAGCATCCGCGAGAACATCGCCTTCGGACGCCCGGATGCGACCATGGATGAGATCCAGGCCGCTGCCAAAGCCGCGGCCGCGCATGACTTTATCATGTCCTTCCCCGAAGGCTATGACACTCCGGTGGGTGAACGCGGCGCTACCTTGAGCGGCGGCCAGAAACAGCGTGTGGCCATCGCCCGCGCCTTGTTGCTCAACCCACGCATCTTGATCCTGGACGACTCGACCAGCAGCGTTGACCTGGCCACCGAGGCCGAAATCCAACGCGCCTTGGATACACTGATGAAAGGGCGCACCAGTTTTGTCATCGCCCAGCGCATCAGCACGGTCATCAATGCCGACCAGATCCTGGTCCTCGAAAGAGGGCAGGTGGTAGCCAACGGCAAGCATGCCGAGCTGCTCGAAGACAGCCCCATCTACGCCGAAATCTACAACTCGCAGCTGGTCTCCGATACTGCCCTCGATGAGCACGCCGTGTTGGTGCCTGGCAACCCGGCCGCCTGATTAGCCGTTTACCTGATTACTTTATCCAAGGAGACACAATATGTTCGGTGGAACCGAAGGCTTACGCCGCACGCTGGAACAAGACACGATCAAGCCCAAGAATACAGGTGAAACCCTGGCCCGCTTTGGGCATTACTTCCAACCCTACTGGCCATTGCTGCTGGTTGTGGCGGTCATCATTATCATCTCAACCTGGGCGCAGGTTACCGTACCCGAGCTGCTTGGCCAGACAGTAGATTGCTACTTAACTCCCGGCGCAATCAGCACCTTCACCAACGCACCCGGCGTGGCTCCCAGCAGCACTGCCGAGTCAAACTGCTGGCTATCAGCCGATGCCGAGCGGCAGGGCTTCACTCAGAACCTGGTCTACAACCTGATCACCATGGGCGGCTTTGCCGCGCCCGATCCACAAAACTTGTCAACCGCGCAAGCCCTGGCCGGCCTGGGGCGTATGGTGCTGATCATCATCGCATTGTTTGTCATCACCTCCCTGCTGACCGGCCTGTCGTTCTTCGGTATGACCTGGGCAGGCTCGCACGCCTTGCGCGCCATCCGCGAGGATCTCTTCCGCCACCTGCATCGCCTGTCGCTGAATTACTACGCCGAGCACGAGGCCGGCGATTTAATGAGCCGCATCACCAACGACTCTGAAACCATCCAGCAGGCTTTCAGCTTCGCGCTGGTCAACGTCGTCAGCGGCGCCCTGCTGGTGGTATGGATCGGCTACAACATGGTCAGAGCCAGCCTGCCTTTTGCCCTGCTCAGCCTGGTGGCGGTGCCGCTGATGATCCTGGTTACCGTCTGGTTATCCTCCCAGGCGCGCAAAGCCTACCGCCGCACGCGCTTGGAGCTGGGCAGCGTAAACGCCGAATTGCAGGAAAGCATCGCCGCGGTGCGTGAGGTGCAGGCTTTTAACCGTGCCGATGAGAACATCGAGAACTTCCGCCTGACAAACGCCGCCAACCGTGACGCCAACATCCGCGCCGTCTCTTATACCAGCGCCCTGGCCCCCAGCCTGGAAGCGATGGGCTACCTGGCGCTGGCAATTGTGGCGCTGGTCGGTGGTCTGGCTTTGCTCAACGGCGGCGACTTGATGGGCACTACGGTCTCGTTAGGCCTGGTTATCACCTTCTTGACCTATGTACAGCGCTTCAACCAGCCGATCGCCCAAATCGCCATCCTATGGACCAACCTGCAAAATGCCATTGCTGGAGGCGAGCGCATCTTCAACCTGCTGGATGTCCAGCCCGAGCTGTCGGACAAACCGGATGCGATCAACATGCCGGACATTCAAGGCGAGGTGGTTTTCGACAATGTATGTGGTGCATATCGCCCCGACCAGCCGGTGCTGCAAAATATCAGCTTCACGGCCAAGCCAGGCCAGACGATCGCGATTGTCGGGCCGACGGGCGCCGGTAAGACCACGATCATCAACCTGATCCCGCGCTTCTACGATGTGTGTGACGGCGCGGTGCGCATCGACAATATCGACGTGCGCGACGTTACCATGGAAAGCCTGCGCAAGCAGATCGGCATCGTCCTGCAGGACACCTTCCTGTTCAGCACCACGGTGATGGAAAATATCCGCTTCGGTCGCCCGGACGCCAGCGACGAAGAGGTGTTCGCCGCCGCTAAATATGCCCACGCCCACGAATTCATCGAGCGCCTGTCCGACGGCTACCAGACTGTGCTGGGTGAGCGCGGCAGCGGTCTGAGCCAGGGGCAGCGCCAGCTGCTCTCGATCGCCCGGGCAGCGCTGGCCAACCCACGCATCCTGATTCTGGACGAGGCTACCTCCAGTGTCGATACCCGCACCGAGCGGCTGATCCAGCAGGCATTGGAAGAACTGCTCCAGGGGCGTACCAGCTTCGTCATCGCCCACCGCCTGAGCACGATCCGCAATGCCGACATGCTCCTGGTGCTGGATCAAGGCCAGATCGTCGAGCGTGGCAGGCACGAAGAGCTGCTGGCCCGCAAAGGCTTCTATTACAACATCTATATGAGCCAGTTCTGGCGCGCTGAGGGGGCACCCGAGGCAGGCGAAACCACTGTCAGTGGCAACGGTCGCAAAGCCGGTGCGCTGGCGCCAGCCACATAACCACACAACGATCCGGGGCAGGCTGAACAGCCTGCCCCGTTTTTGTTGGTCAAGTAATTTCCGGCAGGCTCAATTTGCTATTGGGGGCTCATCTTGATCGATGCGCCGGACGCGGCGCAAGAATGCTGGCGTGTTGAGACCGCGCTCCAGCAGGTAGGTCAGGTAATGCTGCATCAAAGCCTCCATCTCGCGGTTGATGCCTGCCGAGAGCGTCACCCGCGCCGCTTCGCTGAATGAGCTGCGCTGAAAATGGCGCAGGTATTTTAAGGCTGGCATAGAAACGGGCAAGGCGCCAGCGGTATCCCGGCCGCATTGCGGGCAAAGCACTCCGCCCAGCGCAGCAGAAAAGAATTGATCTTGCGGCTGGATCTCCGCTCCACAGCTGGAACACTGGAATAATTGAGGCCGGAAGCCCAGCAGATCGAGCAGGCGGATCTCGTAATAGCGCACGGCCAACTCCGGGCTGGATTGAGTACACAAGCGGCTCAAAGTATCCGCCAGCAGCCGATATATACTACGGTTTTCGCCCTCCTCATACGTGAAGCGATCCAAAAGCTCAACCACATAGGAAGCATACGTGCTGAGCAGGAGCTCCTCGCGCAGCCGCAGGTAAGGGTCCAGTGTCTCGGCCTGGCTTACGATCGGGATATCTCTCCCACGTGCCAGCTGCAGGCTGACGCGTGTGTACGGCTCCAGGTGACCGGCCTTGCGTGAACGCGGCTTGCGCGCCCCCTTGGCGAGCGCCCGCAATTTCCCCATCTCCAAGGTGTACAGCACCAGCAGCCGGTCTGCCTCGCCCCAATCGCTGTGGCGCAGCACAACCGCCTCCACGCGAAAGCTGCGCTGGCGATGCAAAGCATCGGGCTGGGCGGTGCCATCCTGGGTGACCATGGGATGATTATATCAATATCGGTTTACTTTATCGTTGACTCTAAATTGACCATCTGGTACAATTCTGCGTCCCGGAGCGTTGTACCCTTCGCCCGGGTAAAGCCGCGAGCTGCGCGGCAAAATCCTGTTCAATGAAAGGGCTTGAATCGTGAAAGTACTGCTTTTGAAAGACATTTACAAACTAGGTCGGGCCGGCGATGTAAAGAAAGTTGCCGATGGCTACGGCCGCAACTACCTGCTGCCGCATGGATTGGCTGTTCTGGCTACCTCTGCTGCCCTCAAGCAGGCCGACCAAATCCGCACAGAAGCCACTGTCGCCCGCGAAGCGCTCAACCAGGAAATGAGTGGCGTCGCCAAGCAACTCGACGGCACCTACCTGGCCTTCCCGGCCCGGGCTGGCGAAACCGGCAAGCTCTACGGCTCAATTACTCCGCATATGGTCGCCGAATCCATTAAGACAAAAACCGGCGTGGAAGTCACCCGTCGCCAGATGGACTTCGAGCCCATCCGCACCCTGGGCGAGCATAAGATCCACATTCGCCTGACGATGGATCTGGCCCCCGAGGTGACCGTTTTGGTGCACCGAGAAGGTGAGGCCCCTGCTCTTCCCGGTGCCAAGGCGGAGGCGGAAGTCGACACCAACGGCGAGGCGATTGCCGAAGTAAATGCCCAGGCCGTGACCGAAACGGTCGCAACCGAATAACTGGGCAGCACGCCAGTGCTGCGCAGCGGTAGGGGATATACCGGACCGGACCGCCTGACGAAAGAAGAGCAATGTGTTCTTTGACGGTCTCAGGCGGTCCTTTATTCCCCACCCATGGCAGAATCAATCGGTCAGCAGCTCCGTAAGGCGCGCGAGGCGCGCCATCTGAGTCTGGAACAGGTTTCCAGGACTACTCATATTCGCGTGCGCTACCTGCAAGCTTTGGAAATTGGCGATCTGGCAGTCATGCCTTCGCTGGTACAGGCGCGCGGCTTTCTGCGCGCTTACGCTGGTTTTCTTGGGTTGGATGCCGACCAGTTACTGCACTCGGTAGAAAGCACCCCGGCAGGCGGAATGCCTGCCACCCAACCCGAGGCGGAAGAGATTCCGCTAGAAGCGCAGACCTCCGATAAAATCCTCAAAGAAATTGGCCTGGGCTTGCAACGCCAACGAGAGCTGCTAGGCCTCTCACTGGAGGACGTTGAACGCCACACACACCTGCGCCAGCATTACCTGTTAGCATTGGAGGGCGGCAACCTCAACGGTCTGCCATCCCCGGTACAAGGGCGCGGCATGCTGGATAACTACGCCTCTTTTCTGGGCCTGGATCCGGAGCCACTGTTGCTGCGCTTTGCCGATGCTCTCCAGGCACGCCTGGCTGCCCGTCAAGCGGTCCAAAGCGATGTGCCCACCCGGCCTGCAAAAGCCCCGTCAGAGGCACCACCGCCCGGCAAAATTCGACGGCGTTTTTCCGGCGACCTTCTGATCAGCGCGCTGCTGGTCTTTGCTCTGGCGGGATTTGCCCTATGGGGCGCGATCCGGATATTTTCCATGCGCTCAGAAACGGCTGTCTCGCCAACTGCCCCTTCAATCGCCGATATCCTGCTGGCGACCGCCACACCGACGATTACCTCTACGTTGCCCGCCGCAACAGCCACGCTACCGGCCCCCTCCGGCATCCAGGCGACGGCTGTAATCACGGACGTGGCTGCTCTGCAAGCCACCCTGCTGGCCGGTGGCGGGCAGGAAATCGTTGCCGTGTATGTCACCGTACGCCAGCGTGCCTGGATGCAGGTGACGGTGGATGGGGATCTGGTATTCCAGGGTCGGGTCCTGCCGGGTAGCGCCTATGCTTACGAGGGGGAGGAACAGGTAGAAGTCTTAACCGGGAACGGCGCCGGCTTGCAAATCTTCTATAATCAGCAGGATTTGGGATTAATGGGGGACGCCGGGCAGATCGTGCAGCTCATATTTACCCGTGAGGGCATTGTGCAGCCTACGCCGACCGCCACACTGGCTTTGACACCCACCCCCCGACCGACCGTGACGCCAGCGCCGACCCGCACACTGCCACCGGGTTTCTTCCCCGTACCTACTGTGCCATAATCTGACCGACCTTGAATTTTATTGGTATAGAAAAAAAATGGATGCAAAAACATTTCACTTGATTTCCTTGGGATGCGCCAAAAATACGGTCGACTCCGATTCGATGGCGCAGTTAATGACTCAATCCGGCTACCGCGCCGTGGCGAACCCATCCAAGGCCGCGGTATTAATTGTCAACACCTGCGGCTTCATTGGCCCGGCCAAGGAGGAATCGTACCAGGTGCTCAACGACCTGGCGCGCCGCAAGCGCAAAGGGCAGGTGCTGATCGCCGCCGGCTGCCTGACTCAGCGCTACGGGCTGGAAGTAGCCCAGCGTGTGCCGGGCATCGATGGCTTACTGGGCACGCGCCGCTGGATGGACATCGTCGATGTTGTTCAAAAGCTGCGGGACGGGAAGCACCCGGAGCCGCTATATCACCTGCCAGAAGCTGCTGCTGTTGGCCGCGACGAGAAAGGCGCCCTGCGGGTTGCCATCCAGGGCGCCAGCGCCTACTTGAAGATCGCCGACGGCTGCCGCCGGCCCTGCGCCTTCTGTGCCATCCCGTTAATCAAGGGCACTGCCGTCAGCCGCCCGATGGAAGCCATCCTGGAAGAGGCGCACATTTTACAATCCTACGGTGTGCGCGAGCTGATCCTGATTGCCCAGGATACCACCGACTATGGACACGACCTGGGGATGAAAGACGGGCTGGCCCAGCTGTTGGAAGGACTGGTAGAGTCTGCTCCAAAGGTGGACTGGATCCGCATCATGTACGCTTATCCGGGTTACGTGACCGACCGCCTGATCGACGTGATGGCCGATCACCCGCAAATCCTGCTGCACCGCACTCTGGACAAGATGCGCTACCGTTTACCAGACCTGGCGCTGCGCACAACCTTCATCGTCGGCTACCCCGGTGAAACCGAGCAAGAGTTCCAGACGCTGCTCGACTTCACCCACCAGGTGCGCTTCGAGAAAGTCGGGGCGTTCCAGTTTTCTTTCGAGCCCGGCACAGCCAGCGAGCCGTTGGGCGACCCCATACCACCGGGAGTGAAGCAGGAACGCTACGCCCGCCTGATGGAGCTTCAGCAAAGTATCGCCCTGGAAAAAAGCCAGGCGCAGGTCGGTAAAACCCTGCCGGTGCTGATCGAAGGCAGCAACGACGGCATATCCGTGGGGCGCTCTTACCGGGATGCCCCGGAAATCGACGGCGTGGTCGTTGTTGAAGGCGAAATCCCGGTGGGCGAGCTTGTGCCGGTGCGTATTACCGGCGCCATGGTTTACGATTTACAGGGTACTGTCGACCGGCAGCAGCAGGTCATTGGCCTATCTAATCTACAACTCTCATCGTTATAAAAGGATTATTGAGGATAAAGGGCAATTCCCATGAATTTAGATACCCCGGAACTTATTTTTGCCATTGAGACCGTGCGCCAGGCTGGACTGCTCATCCGCCAGATCCAGGCGGAGATGGTCACGCCTGCCCTCACGAAAGGCGACCGCTCACCCGTCACGATGGCCGATTATGCCTGCCAATC
>JAGDMX010000106.1 GCA_017860725.1 Chloroflexota bacterium
TGCTTGATGTTCGGCGGCGGGACAGTCGCGTTCCACGGCGACTATATCGAGCTGGATGCAATGGTTTCCGGCGGCACGCATACGGTGCATCTCTCTTGGGCCGATAACCGGGATGTGACGCCCTGCGACCTGGATCCGGCTCCTGGACCGGCATCGAATAATACCGGCAACCGCAATGCCAATATCTACGCGGATACGCTGGTAGTGACGCCATAACCTCCCTCAATCCCGATCAAGGTCAATCGGGACTTCGCCCCCATCGAAGCGTATTTGTTCCATAGGGGAAAAATAACCAAGTCGCCCTGGCGCATATTAGCCAGGGCGACATTGATATTATGGGAGCGCATTGCTCACGACCAAACAGACAATTAGCTTACTTACCACCAGGCTGGACAACATCCATGTAAACATCGGTATCGCCAAAAACGCGCGCATCCGTCCAGAAGGGGAAGGCTTTCGTCCCGACTGCAGCGATGCCATTATAGTCGCCGATGAATGATGGGCTGCCCTGGAAACCATAGAAGAAGTCGGAGGATACTTCCGACGCCCTGAATTCATTCCAGCTTGCACCGCCATCTCGTGACAAGGCAACCCATGCATCTGTGGCGTGGGCCGAATTGCCGCTCAGGCGGCGATCGTAGTACAACGCCCACACCCAGCCATTATCGCTCACGGTAATCCACGGGAACCAGTTATCGTGATCCGCTGAATCCTGGGTGATCTTCTGTGGCGCTGACCAGGTCATGCCTCCGTCGGTCGACTTGGTGACGAAGACATCGGAGCTGGTAGCTTTACCACTCGGGCACGAGCCATCAGCTGCACTAATCAAAGTAGGGTATGGGAAAGTATCACCGTTGCGGTTGTCGGCAAAGGTGATGTACAGCTCATCGTTCGGACCGATGGCCAGATTGCCTGCTGAGATCAACCGCCAACCGCCGTTGCACACGGTCTGCCGTCCGTTGAATGGCGAGATCGGGTAATTGTCCAAACCATCATATACCTTGGTCACAAAGTACGGACCGGAGACAGCGAAGGTGTCAGGATCGACTTTAACCACCAGGATCTGGTTGTTGAAATTCCCGGGTGAAGTCCATTCGCTCTCATTTTGCTCGTTGAAGAAGTGCACGTACACCGAGCCATCCGAGCCGACCACTGGGTAAGAGTACTGGTTCTCATCACAATCGTAACTGGTAGTGTCAGGGCCTGTCGCGCCAGGGCCAGTCCCACCAGCAGTATCTACCTGAAACTCACACAAATCGGCCGAAGCGCCATTAATCTCACCCGCCACGGTAAAGCTCTGGCCTTGATCGTCCGAATAGGCCAGGTAGATCGGCGAATCCAAATAATCTGCCCCGCCCTCAAAGAAAAATCGGGTGTAAGTCACGTAAATCCGGCCATCGTGGGCTCCACCGCTGTTATCCACCGTCATGTATTCCTTGTCCAGGAACACCGAACAGTCGAAGGCATACGGCCAGTAATCAACTACGCCGCGACCAGTGGCTACGATCGGTCGCCAAAAACTGACGCCACCGTTCTGGGACTGGTAGGTAAAAATACCGTTTTCACAGAAACTGGCGCTGAATCCGATGCTGGTATGATAGACAGTTCCGTCGTTCGCTACGGCTACAGTCGGATCGCCAGTACCAACCGGTGGTTCAACAAAGCCCGGGAAATCACCCGCGGCAGTCAGTGCAGGAAATACCACCGAGCCACTTTTCCAGGTCTGCCCACCGTCGAAAGAAGCCGCCGTCCCTCCACCGATCGGGTAGCCCAGGCTGTAATCGTTATAGCCAGCGACGAGATGCCTCGGATTGTTAGGGTTGACAACAATGGCGGTTTCGTTTTGAGGCCGGCTAGTGAAATCCTGGTTTACCAGCAAATTATGCCCAGCAGGTTGCTTGGCACCCGGCTTGAAATCCTCGCTTTGGTTGAAAAACAAAGCCTCTTCGACAATACCCGAGCGCCAACTCATAACATTGGGCTTCGGTTTTACCGGCAGCGAGATTCCACTCTGGGCATTGGCAGCGGTAGCCACGATGGTAAGCACCATCAGTATTCCGAATATCTTAACGAACTGCTTGAGTTTCATACAGGTTAACTCCTTTGGGTTGATCACATGATATGGGGAAGTAGATACAAAATAGAAATATGTCAAATTTATCTTATAGCCCACCTCCTCCTTGTTCATCAATCAAATCATTCCGCCTATAGAGAACCAGATACAGAAAATTTCTAAAATCTTGATAAGACTAATAATTGTTTAGATTAACACTCTCGTTACGGGTTTATCGAAATGGAAACGATACATCGCATGAAAGGAACTGGAAAAATAGGCTGATCTCGAATAGATTATTGACGAGTACTCACAAAACACTAAAAAACCCCTGAAACGTCAATATTTGATTTGGTTGAAGACTCGGGCAGTATCTTGCGAAAGCCGTTGGAAGATTGCAATACTTAATGTGGAGAAGATGAGGCCTAGAACAAGATTTACCTCATTAAATATACCATATTAGTATTATTACGTCAATCAAAAATTAAGCGATTGTGGATATATGGTATGCTTAACCCCCATGTCACCGTCATTCGCCGACCTGTACGCCCGCTTCGAGGCGCCAATCTCAGCTCTGGACTGCGGCGAGCGCTGCGCCCCCTACAACGAGCGCGGTGTGCCGTTTTGCTGCGATACCCGTCACACTATCCCAACGGCTTATATGGCGGAGTGGGAGTACCTGCAAGCCAACACCGATCTATGGCATACCTATCAAGCACCAGACCCAGCCGAGTCAGCCCGCCTGGCAGCGCAGGTCCCCGAAGGGCAGGTGCTGATCGAATGCCTGGGGCATAAACTTTGCCAGCGGGGTTTCCGGTCGATCACCTGCCGGGCGTTTCCCTTCTTTCCGTACGTAACTCGCGAGGGCGAGTTTATCGGGCTGTCGTATTATTGGGAGTACGAGGATCGCTGCTGGGTGATCAGCCACCTGGAAGTGGTTACTCCTGCGTACCTGATGCAATTCGTGACGACTTTCGAGGCGTTGTTCACAGCATATCCCCAAGAGAGGGAGGGTTTCCGCCAGGAGGGCATCCGCATGCGGCGCGTCTTCGGCCGGCGCAAGCGGGCAATTCCGCTGCTGCACCGCAACGGGAAGTGTTATAAAATTACTCCGCACAACGGGCGGGTGCGAAGGGTCGAGCCTCAGGCATTTGGGCTGCACGGTGTGTATCAGGTCGTTGAGAAGCTGCCAATCGACGGAGAGCGTTCTTAATGTCATTACGAGGAGCGTTCTGTGCAACGAAGCAATCTCATGTGCCAAGTGATGGATTGCTTCGCTTCGCTCGCAATGACAGAGGCGGCAGGATGTCATTGCAAGGAGCGTTCTGTGCGACGAAGCAATCTCACGTGCCAAGTGATGGATTGAGGATAGACAGGAGAATGAGCAA
Organism: Chloroflexota bacterium; assembly: GCA_017860725.1. Classification (GTDB taxonomy): domain Bacteria; phylum Chloroflexota; class Anaerolineae; order Anaerolineales; family UBA4823; genus CTSoil-045. The sequence continues at coordinate 3,442 of JAGDMX010000106.1, forward strand.
CCAGTATTTTGTCTACATCATGACCTTTGCAGGCAACCCCGTACTTTACACCGGGGTTACAAATAATCTAAAGCATCGTGCGGTTAAACACCGTGAGAAATTAGCCGACGGGTTTACTAAGAAATCCAATATGACAAAACTGGTATACTTTGAAACGTGCGAAGATGTTAACGAGGCAATCTCTAAGGAGAAACAGATTAAAGAGGACTCCAGGCAAAAGAAGCTGGGTCTAATCCAGCCTATGAATCCGGAGTGGATTGATCTGTATGAGAATTTGTAGTTGAATTATCGAATCGATAGCACTCGAGATAGATATTAGGGTGCAGCAGTATGGGTTTGCTTTGGCAAAGATCGCCTCGCTTGACATGAATTAACGAATGACATCACTTCCCGCAACCTCCGAATTCACGCTTGCCCACCAGCAACAAGCCGACCGGCGCGGGCCTGCCCGCTGGATTGGCTGGCACGCGCTGCGCTATTGGTACCTGGTGTTGATCATGATTAGTGGGGCGCTGGGCAACGCCGCCCTGGCGGCGGCAGTGCCGGTGCTGCTGGGACAAGCCTTCAATGTGATGAACCAACCCGAGCCGGTGGTCAACGACCTGATCCCGCTGGCCTTATTATTAGCAGGGACGCAGCTGGTGCGCGGGGTGCTGCAGTTCGGGCGCAACTTTGGCGCCGAGCTGCTGGGGCAGCGCGTGGAACGCGACATCCGTGACGAGCTGTATATCTCGCTGCTGGGCAAGAGTATGACCTTCCACAGCCTACAGCCGGTGGGCGATACCATGGCACGCGCCACCAACGACGTGCGCGAGGTCAATTTCTTCTTCAGCCCGGGGTTGAACCTGGTGATCGGTTCAGGCTTCTTCATGCTCGTGCCGCTATTCGTCGCCCCGCGCTACCATCCCAGCCTGATACTGGTACCGGCTTTATTTGTGGTGGGCTACATCCTGGCTTTGTGGCAGTACCTGCACGAGCTGTCTCCGATCACCAGCGACGTAAGGCGTTCCTTTGGACGGCTGAACACACGCCTGGCGGAAGCAATCGACGGCATCGAAACGGTCAAGGGCAGCGCCCAGGAACGCAGCGAGGTGGATCGCTTCGGCGAGAATGCCCGCCGCTACCGGGATGCCTTCGTGCGCCAGGGCGACGTAGAAGCGCGCTTCATACCGCTGCTGCTGTTGGGACTGGCGGAGGCGGGCGGTCTGCTGCATGCCCTGTTGCTCTTCTACCAGGGAGAGCTGGACCTGGGGCAGGTGGTTGGCTTTTTCGGCTTGCTGCAGCTGTTTGGTTTTCCAACCTTCACCTCGCTGTTCGCCTATTCGCAGGTTTCGCTGGGGATCGCTAGCGCACGTCGCATCCTGGAGCTGATCAACCGCGAGAATGACCTGGACCAGAACCTGCAAGGCAACAGCCAACCGATGCAAGGCGAGATTGAGTTCCGCGATGTCTCCTTTGCTTACACGAACGGCGAAGCGGTATTGAAAAACATCTCCTTCCGGGTCAAAGCCGGGCAGACGGTAGCGATTGTTGGACAAACCGGTTCAGGCAAGACCTCTCTGGTAAAGCTGGTCAACCGCACCTACGATACCACTACCGGTGTAGTGCTGATTGATGGTGTGAACGTTCGCCAGTGGAACCTGGAATCCCTGCGGCGGGGGGTATCGATGATCGAACAGGACATCTTCCTGTTCTCGCGTAGCATTGCCGAGAACGTGGCCTTCGGCAAACCGGGTACCGATCCAGCACTGATCGAGCAGGCCTCTGAAGCAGCCCAGGCGCACGAGTTCATCTCATCATTCCCGGAGAGCTATCAGACAGTGATCGGCGAGCGTGGCGTGACGCTCTCCGGTGGGCAGCGCCAGCGCCTGGCATTGGCGCGTGCCTTCCTGACCAACCCGCCGATCTTGATCCTGGATGACTCTACCAGCGCCATTGATAGCGCCACAGAGGATAAAATCCAGCGGGCGATCTACACTGCCGCCCGCGGGCGGACTACGCTGATCATCACCCACCGCCTGTCGCAGATACGCTGGGCAGACCTGATCCTGGTGCTACGCCAGGGTGAGTTGGTGGCGCAAGGCAGCCACGAAGATCTGATGCGCACTTCCGAATCCTACCGGCGAATCTTCAGCGAGTGACCGATGGGCTTCTTCTCTGGACTGGATACCGAAGGATACGACCGCCAATACTCCGATAAGCAGCTTACACAGCGCATCTGGGGTTATTTCAAGGGCTATACCCGCCAGCTGATCGTGGTGATGATCCTGGTGACGGTGATTGCCGTCGCCGGGGCGCTCAATCCGATCATCGTGTCCCGCTCCGTGGATGCCATGGGTGGGAATTTGACGCTAGCGCAGATAGCCCTGCTGGTGGGAGCAGTCCTCCTGACCGGCCTGATCGGGTGGTTCGCCAACTGGCTACGCCGACGCTATGTGGTGCGGATTGTGGGCGATATCGTGCTCAACCTGCGCACGGATGTTTTCCAGGCGACCGCTGAGCACGATCTGTCGTTTTACGATGAGTATGTCTCGGGCAAGATCGTCTCGCGCATCACCTCCGACACGCAGGAGTTCGGGCAGATGATCGTTCTGGTGACAGACCTGTTATCGCAGATCGTCATGGCGATCCTGCTGGCAACATTCCTGTTCACCATCGACTGGAAGCTGACCTTGTTCCTACTGGCTTTCATGCCGTTTGTATTCCTGGCGGCGCTCGGTTTCCGCAAGCTGGCACGCCGTACCACCCGCCATGGAATGCGGGCAATGGCCAATGTCAACGCCACAATCAAGGAGACGGTCAGCGGTATCGCGGTGGCAAAGAACTTCCGCCAGGAAGCCAGTGTATACAACGAGTTCGATCAGGCTAATCGCCAGTCGTATAAAGTCAATGTGCAGCGCGGCTTCGTGCTCTCCCTGGTCTTCCCCACGCTGAACGCATTCATGGGCATTGTGTGGGCAGCGCTGATTTATGTTGGCGGTTGGAGCGTATTCCTTGGAGCGGTGAGCCTGGGAGCCTGGTTCCTGTTCATCCAAAGCGTCGATCGCTTCTACTTCCCGATCCTGAACCTGTCGGCTTTCTGGGCACAGGTGCAGGCCGGTCTTTCCGCCTCCGAGCGGGTGTTTGCGCTGATCGATGCCGAAGCAGAAGTGGTGCAGACCGACCTACAGCCGGCTCCGTTGTTGAGCGGTGATATCCGCTTCGAGCAGGTGGATTTCCACTATACGGACAAAGATCCGGTGCTGAGGGGCTTTGACCTGCATATCCAACCGGGTGAGACGGTAGCACTGGTTGGCCATACCGGGGCAGGCAAGTCGTCGATCGCCAAGCTGATTGCCCGCTTTTACGAATTCCAGGGTGGCAAAATATTGATAGACGAGCAGGATATCCGCGCCTTCGACCTGCACAGCTACCGCCGCCAGTTAGGCATCGTCTCGCAGACGCCGTTCCTGTTTTCGGGGACAGTCGCCGAAAATATCTGCTACGCCTGCCCGAGCGAGGCTACCAAAGCCGAAATTGCCGACCTGGCGAAGCAAATCGGCGACGGCGAATGGCTGGAGACACTGCCACAAGGGCTGGAAACTGAAGTTGGCGAGCGCGGGGCACGGCTATCGATGGGGCAGCGGCAATTGGTGTCGCTGATGCGAGTGCTGGTGCAGCGTCCGGCGATCTTCATCCTGGACGAAGCCACAGCCAGTGTCGATCCGTTCACCGAGTGGCAAATCCAGCAGGCGCTCAACCTGATCCTGCAGAACACCACCAGTATCCTGATCGCCCATCGCCTGTCGACGGTCAAGGCCGCTGACCGAATCATCGTGCTGCGCCAGGGAGCAATTATCGAGGAAGGCAGCCATGAGAGCCTGTTAGCACAGGGCGGACATTATGCCGAGCTGTATAACACCTACTTCCGCCACCAGTCGACTGATTACCGACCCGAAGGGTTGGAAGAGTTCCTGCAGCAAAAGGTAGAAGCAAGCGCCGATTAAATTGATCGACAACCACTACAGTGGCTGTCGATCAATAAGAGATTACATTAATAGCGCGGAACGGGTATGGGAATCCAGTCTACCCGTTTTTATTTCAGCCGACTATTCGGCCGCCGGTGCTCCGGTCGCGATTTTCTTGCTGCCTTCGATGGACTGCAGAGCCAGGTAGCGATCGCCAAATTTCTCGATATTTTTAGCTTCAGTATCATACTGGTTGAAGTGGCGT
>JAGDMX010000481.1 GCA_017860725.1 Chloroflexota bacterium
AGCTATATCGCTATAAACCGAGTCGCCAATCGGTGAGGCCGGATCGAGGTTCCAGCCATCCTCGTCGTAGACAGCCAGGATTGGGTAAAAGCTGGCAAGCGCCATCACACCATCGGTGATATTGTAAATACCATAGCCGGTCGGATTTTGCGGATCGCCGTAATCTTCCGGCACGACCCCAGTGAGATTCATATCCAGTGTCGTGGATTCCCCGGGTTGTAGCAGCTCGGGCAGTTTGACCCGCAGGATAGTGTTGGAGAGGGAGGTTTCAGTCTCTGACACCAGACCATCTACCAAAACTTGGGAGACATCCAGCGAGCCATCACCGTATGTGTTATCTGCGTTGGGCAGCAGTCGCAGGTACAGGCTGTCCAGGGGAATATCTTCCTTGTTGGTATACAGTACCTGTGTCTGGCCTGCGAATGTGTGCCCGGCGTAGTCGATATTCAGGTCAATTGTGTACTGTGGCGCGCCGACCAGCGCCTGAGCATCATAAGAAGCTTCTGGCAGCAGGGCTTCCTGCTGCTCCAGGGCTGCGCCTGCTTGCGGTTGATTGCCTTGCAACCGATAGATTGTCCCACTGATATCTACCAGGTATAACTCCCCGTCTTGATCCTCACCAAAGGATGAGATGCGCCCAACGTTTTCAAAAAGGCGCTCTTGCCGCCAGCTCCCATCACCATCCTGGATCAAGCCCCAAACCGTGCCGGTGCAGTAATCGCCGAACAGGTACACCCCCTGCCAGCCGGTTACCTGGCTGCCTCGATACACATACCCTCCGGTTACGCTACAGCCCTGATTATGCTCATATTCGGCAACCGGTTTGACATCCTGGATGTTCGTACCAGAGCTTGTGCCAGAATACGGATGGTTGCCTTCGTAAACATTCCAGCCAAAGTTCGCCCCGGCACGAGTTCCGTACGATAGATAGTTTACTTCTTCCCATTGGTTTTGACCTACATCGCCAATGTACAAATCGCCGGTCAGAAGATCAAAAGAGAAGCGCCAGGGGTTGCGCAGCCCATAGGCCCAAATTTCAGGCAGGCTGTTGGCTATAAATGAGTTATCTGGCGGAATGGCATATGGGTCTCCGCTAGCTACATCGATCCTCAGAATTTTACCCAGCAGTGAATTTAACGATTGCCCATTACCCTGAGGATCGCCGGCCGACCCGCCATCTCCGGTGCCGATATACAGGTATCCATCCGGCCCAAATGCCAGCATCCCGCCGTTATGATTTTGGAAAGGTTGGGGAATAAACAGCAACCGGACCTCGCTGCCCGGATCGGCTCGGTTGGGATCACCCGCCAGGCGGCTGAAGCGCGAAACAACGGTATCTCCATTCAAATCTGTGTAGTTGACATAGAAATAGCCGTTTTGAGCAAATTCTGGATCATATGCCAGCCCAAGCAAGCCTTGCTCATTGCCCTGGCTGCCAACCCGCGTAGTGATGTCCAGAAATGGTTCTGGCAAAAGTGTACCATCCTGAAATATGCGCAGTCTGCCAGGTTTTTCAATGATAAACAACCTGCCGGAGCCGTCGCCGGTGTGGGTGATGAAGACCGGAGTATCCAGCCCACTGACTACCGACTGCCAGGTCGCCGGACTGGTTGGAGGCAAAGAAGGGGCAGTTGTGTCTGGAGGTGTGGGTTCTTCGATGGGTTTGGTCTCTGTGGCAGTGGTAGTTGAGGTGGATTGCGGCGAACTGGTCGGCTCAGGTACGTCCGTTGGAACCACGCTGCTACTGGTCGAGGTGGCCTGAAGTGGCTGTGAAGTCGGAGTTGCAGTCTGGCAGGCAGCCAATACGATCAACAATATGCCAATCAACAAGGCACGTAAGGTATGCATACGAGCTCCGGAATTCGAATGAGTATATCTGGTTGGAGGGATTTGCTATTTCTTTTCCCACCACTCCGCATCGACAACTTCTTCGCTGTCAGCCTGTGGAGGCGTGGGATCATGCCATTCACCAGGAAGCACTTGGTTTAAGGTGGCCATATGCTCCTGGACGACATCTGGCGGGCAGAGCTCAACAAATAGGTAGCCCCCAAGCCAGAGGATCAGAGCATCGTCCACCGGATTGACTGGTAGAAAGTCCAGTGGCACGATCAGGTAGGCCAGTGAGCCGATTGGTAAAAGTTTTAACACCGGATTGACGCGTTTATCGCCGATCAGGCGCAGGATAAGCTTTCCGCGCAGGAGCAGCTCATTGAAAACGCCTTTTTTGGGAGCGACAAGTGGCGGTTTATTTGCAGACATAGAACCTCCAAAACCTGCTGAAGATTATACTATATCGTGCATCGCTGAATCGCAAAGCAGGACAGCAAGGCATACACCTTGCTATCCCAGCTTCGCGAATTGTGTGTAAGAGATTAGCCGGCCTGGGCTTTTGCGACTACGGCAGCAAATGCCTGCGGATCCCGTACAGCCAGGTCAGCCAGAGTTTTGCGGTTGATGGTGATCTGGCTTTCCTTCATGGCATGGATCAGGCGGCTGTAGGTAGTGCCTTGCTGGCGGGCCGCTGCATTGATCCGGGCGATCCACAAGCGGCGCAGGTCACGTTTGCGAGTGCGCCGGTCGCGATAAGAATACCAAAGGCTCTTTAGCATAGCCTCGTTGGCACGCCGGAACAGGCGGTGGCGAGTGCCGAACTGGCCTTTGGTGATTTTGAGAACTTTATTATGGTGCTGGCG
>JAGDMX010000107.1 GCA_017860725.1 Chloroflexota bacterium
CCAGCCTGACTGTAGCCTATTATTATGTGGAATACGGCACCAACCTTGCATTCCTCAGCCGGCCAAATGAAAATTACTGCCCGGAAGCGCTGCCAATTTTACAGCAGGTGCGCCAGGCTTATCCCGATGACACCAGCCTGATGGAAATTGTGCAGGATAGTGAAGGGATATGCCGGCGACTGCAAGGTGGCAGCTTACCCGGAGGACCATCTCCTGCTCCAGAGTTGGATGTCACCCCTACCCCAACGCCTTCAATGTAAGATTTGTATAAGAATCTACTAAAACATCCTTGACGTTGGCTAATCTGAGTATGATTTGTCTGCGATTAGCACTCAATCGCATCGAGTGCTAATCGCAGGATGTGTCAAATATTAAATCTCTAACCGGAGGCAAAGCATGGCTATTAATCTAAAACCCTTAGGAAACCGGGTTGTGATCGAACCCCTTGAATCAGAAGAAGTCACAGCCGGTGGGATTGTCTTGCCAGAGACTGCAAAGGAAAAACCTCAAAAAGGCAAGGTTATCTCCACAGGTCCTGGTGATCGGGATGAAGACGGTAAGTACATCCCGATGGATGTCAAAACTGGCGATACCGTATTGTTTGCAAAGTATGCCGGTACCGAAATCAAGGTCGAAGGCAAGAAACTGCTCATTTTGCGCGAGAGCGATCTGTTAGCGATCGTTGTTGAGTAATCTACCCCAATAGGAGTATATGAATTATGGCTGCCAAACAACTAATTTTTTCTGAAGATGCCCGCCGTCGTTTATCACGCGGTATGGAAACCCTGGCTGTGGCTGTTGCCACTACCCTTGGCCCGAAAGGACGTAATGTTGCCCTGGATAAGAAATTCGGCTCCCCAACGATCACCCATGATGGTGTAACGGTCGCAAAGGAAATTGAGCTTGAAGATCCCTTTGAGAACATGGGTGCCCAACTTTTGAAAGAAGCCGCCACCAAAACCAACGATATCGCTGGTGACGGGACAACGACATCAACCGTATTGGCGCACTCGATCGTTGTTGAGGGCATGAAGAATCTTGCCGCCGGAGCCAACCCCATGCTGCTCAAGCGTGGAATCGAAGCAGCGACCAAAGTTGTGGCGGATAAAATCAATGAACAGGCAATCGAGCTGACTACTAAGGACGAAATTGCTAATGTCGCCTCTATCTCCGCCCAGGACCGTGTGATTGGTGAACTGATAGCTGAGGTGATGGACAAAGTTGGCAAAGACGGCGTGATCACCGTTGAGGAGTCAAAAGGCCTGGAGTTCGAGACCGAGTACGTCGAAGGTATGCAATTTGACCGCGGCTATATCTCGTCTTACTTCATTACTGACCCGGAGCACATGGAAGCGGTCATCTCTGATCCCTACATTTTGATCCACGACAAGAAAATCTCGGCTGCTGCGGATATTGTTCCAGTACTGGAAAAATTAGTCCAGCTGGGTCGCCGTGAATTGGTGATTATCGCCGAGGATATCGACGGTGAAGCTCTGGCTACTTTGGTGCTCAATAAACTGCGTGGCATGTTGAACGTCGTTGCTGTAAAGGCTCCTGGCTTCGGCGATCGCCGCAAAGCAATGCTCCAGGATATTGCCATTCTGACCGGTGCCACCGTGATCTCAGAAGAGACCGGGCGCAAGCTGGAGACAACCGGCGTAGGTGATTTAGGTCACGCCGAGAAGATAGTTGTCACCAAGGATGATACGACAGTCGTTGGCGGCAAGGGCGAGTTGTCACAGATTAAAGGTCGCATTGAGCAAATTCGTGTGGAGATTGATAAGAGCACAAGCGATTACGATAAGGAAAAGCTGCAGGAGCGCCTGGCAAAGCTCTCTGGCGGTGTAGCGATCATTCGTGTCGGTGCAGCCACTGAAACCGAGCTAAAAGAGAAGAAGCATCGCGTCGAGGATGCTCTATCAGCAACCAGGGCAGCAGTCGAAGAAGGCATCGTCCCTGGCGGCGGCGTAGCCCTGATCAATGCTATCCCTGCACTATTCGAGTTGAAGATGGATAGCGATGATGCCCAGGTTGGTGTGACTATCGTTCGCAAAGCTCTGGAGATGCCCCTGCGCAAGATCGCAGAGAATGCTGGCAAAGATGGCTCCGTCATCCTCGAAAATGTCCGTCGGCAGCAGAAGGAAAAGAATAACCTGCGTATCGGATTTGACATTATTTCCGAAGAGTACCTGGACATGGTTACAGATGGCGTGATTGATCCGGCCAAGGTGACCCGCGGTGCATTGGAGAACGCTGCTTCGATTGCAGCGATGATCCTGACTACCGAGGCTCTGATCACCGATGTGCCTGAGAAGGAAAGACCAGCTCCTCCGCCCATGCCGGAATACTAAAAGCTGTGAAAATAGCGGTGGTGATGATGCCACCGCTATTTTATTTAGTCACGTGAATTCGGGATAAAAGGATTTTGGATAAACCCAAATCACCCCTTTTTCCCTTATCCCGAACTGACGTTTAAACGGGTAATTTGGCTCAGGCTATAAGGCTGGAGCAGTCTGTCTGTTCTTTTGCCGGATGAAAACGAACCAATAAAACACCCCAAATAAAATGATTTGCGCAATCAATGAGAACAGGGGATCAAAATGTGTGGTAAAAAAAATGGCCGGGGAAGGGATGGCTGATTCAGCGAAAGTGACGACCAGGGCAGCGAAAAGATTATTGGTGATATGCGCTCCGATCGCCAGTTCGATAGTCCCGTCTTTAAGAGATATCCAGGCCAGGAATGCCCCAAATAGAAAATAAGAGAATGCCATGATCGTAAAGTTGACGGCCATTTCTGGGTTGAATATATGCGGCAGCATGAAAAGCAGCCCAGAAAGCAAAGTTAGCCAGATTGGGTTGCGGGTGAACAGGCTGCTGCCTTGCATCAGGTAACCACGGAAAAGCAGCTCCTCACTGGCTGCCTGGATTGGTGTGAAGAGTAGTGCCAAGATGGTAAAAGGCAGGAGAGCCCTCAAATCCAATTGGTAAGAGAAAGTATCCGGCCAGATCAGATACTCAAGCAAGCTGGAACCCGCAGCCAAAACCAGCCATATCAAACCTCCATAACCTATTCGCCTCCAGTCGGTCTTCGGCATCGCGGTTACAAGGGTGCGCAGTGGACGTTCGTGGATGGCAACAACCGCCAACCAAATCCCTCCAAACAGGAATAAGAAACTGACATTGAGAATTAGAAAATTCGCCGAGTAACCTAATACAGATGTGCTCTGTGAGAAATCGAGGAGTACAGTTGGGCTAACACCCTGAAGCACAGCAAATATCCCGAGTAAAACTGCTGTTGCAATACTACCTAAAACTAGCCAGACGATCAAGATCAAAGCAATTCCAGCTATATAGCGCCAGAGAGTGTGCTTACCCAAGAATGCAGCGTTCAGATAGGTCGGTCGGTCCACGGTTGGTAAGTCCTAGATATGGATATTTTCCGAGTGCATAAGTAGCAGATCGTAAATTATATTGGCCGAATTGGGTCAATAAGACTGATTTTACTATATCGCGTCACTTCAGAATACTGACATTTGTCATTTGACAAGCCTGTGCTTTATAGTTAAAATCCCATTAATATTTAGTAAAATTATTCAACTTGGATTTTCATTTCTTAGTCAAGAGGTTATAGGAATTCACCTTGCCGGTAAGGATCGCAATTTATTAAATTGCCAAGGCAGGTGTTACTAGAAAAAAAACAAAATACAGTTCAATAACCGACCTGGCGGTTCGGAGGCTCATAGCCGCCGAACAACATCTTTCGCCCTCCAATTGCCCGGCAGGAGGGCGTTTTACGTTTATTTAGGAGTTTATGTGAATCTTTTCACAAGGTCTGTAGAAACTATGCCAATACCCAATGCATCCCTTTCTCGGCACAAGCCAGCAGCAGCGATGGTAATTGGCGGCGGGATTGGAGGCATGCGAGCCGCGTTAGATTTGGCTGATGCAGGGTTGAAAGTTTATCTCATTGAACAGACGCCCTGCCTGGGCGGTCGGGTGGCGCAGTTGGGGTACATGTTTCCGCAACATGACTGTGTGCTTTGTCGGGGTACTTCCGATCATGGATATGGCTGTACCCGCCCCTCGATCTCACCAGCGTATATTCAACAAAATCAGCATCCGAATATTGAAATTTTAACCAGTACCCGGTTAATTGACGTAGTCGGGCAGGCTGGTGATTTTACAGTTTTGTTGCGTCAGGAACCCCGTTACATCGACTACACTCGCTGCATTAACTGTGGTTATTGTGCCAATGTCTGCCCGGTAGAGCTTCCGGATGAATATCAGCGCGGCATGACCCTGAGGAAAGCGGCATACAAAGTGTCTACCCGCGCAGCACCTGACTCCTACGTCATCGATCGAGGCCCTTACTGTGACGATTGCCGCCGTTGCGTTGAGGTGTGTCCTTCTCACGCTGTCGATCTGGATGAGCAGCCCCGATTAGTAACCGTTGAAGTAGGAGCGGTCATTCTGGCACTGGGATTTCAGGTTTATAACCCCGAAGAAATGGACGAGTTAGGATTTCAGCGTTACCCAAATGTAGTGCATGCCATGCAATATGAAAGACTCGCCAGCCGTTCAGGTCCAACAGAGGGGATTGTCATGCGACCATCTGATCATATGCGACCTGCTTCGATTGCCTGGTTGCAATGCATCGGATCACGCGATCAGCGTAATTCATACTGCTCATCAATCTGTTGTATGTATGCTACGAAAGAAGCGATTCTGGCAAAGCAACGTCTAGGAAATGATGTGGATTGCAGCGTATTTATCATGGATGAGCGAGCTTTTAACAAAGAATACAGCACTTATTTTGCTAAAGCTCGCCAGGATCATGGGATTAAATACGTGCATTGCCGGGTATCAGCCGTGCGTGAAGATCCCCATACGCACAACCTGATCCTACAGTATGCAGATCAAAATGGGCAGGTATACGAAAAGAACTTCGAGATGGTAGTACTAGCAACTGGTTTAAAACCGCCCGAAACCGCGCGACAAATAGCTCAAACCTTGGGAATTGAGCTCAATCAGTATGGTTTTTGTCAGACCGATAAATTCACTCCCTTGCAGACTACTCGCCCAGGTGTATTTGTTTGTGGGGCATTTTCATCGCCCAAAGAAATCGTCGAGACTATCATTGATGCCAGTGGCGCCGCCGCCGAGGTGATGCGCTTGCTCAATGATCGGTTGAATACCCACACTTTTACTCGCCAATGGCCGTTTTTATCTGAAGATAATCTACCTGAAGAACTCGATATCTCAGGTACTGAGCCGCGGGTGGGGGTGTTTGTTTGCAACTGTGGCGGTACACTCAATCAGGTGCTGGATACAACCCAGCTAAGATATGAAGCCTCAAAGTTCCCAGGGGTTGTCTCTTCCTATGAGGTTGATTTTGCTTGCTTTCCAGAAACACTGAAAGATATCCAACGCATTAGCCGCCAAGAAAACCTTAACCGCTCAGTGATCGCGGCTTGTAGCAACCGAACCCACGATTCGCTTTTTCAGAAAGCAATCCGCCAGATTGGGTTAAATCCATATTTACTGGAACTGGTCAACCTCCGTGAGCAGTGTAGTATGCCTCACCACTGGCAGCCCGCTTTGGCTAACCGTAAAGCAAGCGAGATGATACGGACTGCAGTTGGGCGTGTCTCACTGGCGGAGCCAGTGCACAAAGACAAGCATCGATGCCGATCGGTAGCTCTTGTTATTGGTGGAGGTGTAGCGGGTATGACTGCTGCACTTGCTATCGCAGATAGTGGATATGATGTTCATCTTGTTGAGCGCACAGATGCCTTGGGAGGCAATCTACTACGCATTCATTATGTTGCAGAAGGCTATAACCCTCAACGATTATTACGAGATTTGGTGAATCGAGTACGGTCACATCAACGGATCTATGTGTACACGAACAGCGAGGTCGTCGGTCAGTCAGGCCACATTGGTTTCTTCCAAACTGATGTATGCACGCGCCATCCAGGTGGAGTAGTAGAGACGATCCACTTAGAACATGGCGTGACGATCGTTGCTACAGGAGGCCGGGAGGGACGTGGTCATTCCTGGTTGGGTTATCCGGGTGTTATCACGCAACGGGAGCTCGAGGAAAAAATTATCCATCATCCTGAAGAGATCGCCGAATATAAGAATGTAGTGATGATCCAGTGCATTCGCCCTGAAAATGGCTCCGTGCATGTGGATTATTGCTCGCGTGTATGCTGTACGAACACAATGAAGAATGCAATACGCTTGAAGCTTTACAACCCAAGCTGCCAGGTGAGTGTCCTGTATAAAAATATCATCACATATGGATTCCGAGAAGAGTACTATACCGAAGCGCGCCGGCGGGGCGTTATTTTCATTCGTTATACGGACGAAAACCCTCCCCAATTAATTTACGACCAGGATTACGATCGCATGACTGTAAAGGCACTCGATTTGAGCCTGAATTGCTGGTTGTCATTACCGACAGATGTTGTACCTCTGAGCATGTCCATTTTACCTGCAGATGGAACACCTGAGCTGGCGCACCTGTTGCGAGTTCCGCTATCTAGTGAAGGTTTCTTTGAAGAAGCTCAGTTAAAGCTGCGCCCGATGGATTTCATGCGGGAAGGGATTTTCCTGGCTGGCATGGCGCATTACCCCAAGTTTATCGAGGAGAGTATCAGCCATGCCCTGGCAGCCGCGGCGCGTGCGTTGACCTTGCTTGCCTGGGATTCTCTTTACCTGGGTGGTGTGGTGGCAAAAGTTGATCCTGATCGATGCGTAGGCTGTCTGACCTGTACTCGCACCTGTCCATTTGGCATCCCACAGGTGATCCAGATGGAAGACCGCCCAGGGGTTGGCGGTATTGGAGGAGCGGCATATATTGACGCTGCATTATGTCAGGGATGTGGTACATGTACCGGCGAATGTCCGGCAAACGCTATTCAACTGGTGCATTACACCGACGCGCAACTCATGATGCGAAACATTGGCGGTTTAGGACAGTGGTTACCTAAACATCGGGATTTCGTGCCCGGTTTATCGAATTAAGGTTTCGAATTTTCCCCAGAACCAGGTGCTGTAGCTATGAATTCTGAGAAAATCAAGGACTTTGAACCAGAAATTACCGCTTTCTACTGTGTATATTGCGGCTACATGGCGGCTGATACTGCCGGGGCTTTACATATTCAATACCCTGCAAATGTCAAGTTTGTCCGCTTGCCCTGCACGGGCAAAACAGATATTCGATATATTCTCGAAGCATTTGAGCAAGGCGCAGATGGAGTCTACGAGGTGGCCTGCCCAATTGGCAACTGCCATCATGTACGAGGCAATGAACGTGGTCTGGCACGCATCCGGCGTGCCAAGGAAATTCTGAATGATATTGGTTTGAATGGCGAGCGCCTGGATATGTTCTTTATGTCCGGCAGCCAAGGGCATACTTTTGCCATGGCTGCACAGACGATGACCGACCGCATTCGGGCTTTGGGTCCAAGTCCTTTAAAGAACCACACCTTGTTGGCATCGCTGAGTGAGCGTGTACCTGAAGATGAAACCGAGTTGGGTGAAGAAGGTGGATTCCGCGGCAGGAAGCCCTCCACCAAAGTGTAAGTATTTGGGAGATGGTAATGTTTGTTGATGAGAGAAGCCGAGTGCAAAAAGATCCACCAGTCGGTGCCGTAATGGTGGTTGGTGGCGGCATTGCCGGCATGCAGGCTTCCTTGGACCTCGCCGATCAGGGGTTTAAGGTCTATCTTGTAGAGACCGCCTCAGCAATTGGTGGAAAGATGGCGCAGTTGGATAAAACTTTCCCAACCAATGATTGCGCCATGTGCACGATTTCTCCCAAACT
>JAGDMX010000482.1 GCA_017860725.1 Chloroflexota bacterium
TGGACGCCCAAGCAAGAAGCTACCATTTCGCACGCAGGATTCCTTTTTGCACGGTCCGCTTTCCATTTCGGCAACTGCCTCAGGTTCATCCTGTGTGGCCTCTGGTTCAGGTGGATTGGTCGGGGTTGGCTCAGCCGGGCCAGGCTCATCTGGCGGAGCCTCTGCAGCAGGCGCCTCGGTTGGTGTTGCACTTGCAGGTGAAACCGGGAGTCTCTCAACTGGCAGCTGCCCGCTGCCGAATAGCTGGCAGCTAAGGGAGGTAGCCACCAGGAAACACACTGCCAATAAACCACGCCGAAGCGATAGGGTCTTCATAATGCACTCATTATCGCACAAATTGGGAGAACCTGATATAAGGAATTCTTCCCAATCGACAGGTCGGTGCAGGTGGTCATGCGATTCGCGGATTTAAACGAGGGAACGATTGCCGAAACTTGGGTATAAGTGCAAATCGTTGGTCGCCAGAAATGGATGAGGGTATAATCTGGTGAAATATCCCACAGAATAACTATCAAAGGATTTTCCGGATGAATAAAGATCTTATCCGCCAAATTGTCAACGTACTGGCAGTGATTGTGATGATCACGATCAACGTTCTGGCCAACGCCCTACCGATCAACGGGCAGAACACCGGCGAGATCTCCGATCTCTTCCAGGTGTTTTTCGTCCCCGCGGGGTATGTCTTTTCCATTTGGGGGTTGATCTATATCGGCTTGCTGGCATTTGCGGTTTACCAGGCGCTGCCCGCCCAGCGCGAGAACCCGCGCCTGCGCAAGATCGGCTACTGGTTCGCGTTGTCTTGCGTTGCCAACAGCGTGTGGATTTTCATGTGGCACTACAACCTGTTCCCGCTCTCGCTGCTGGTGATGCTGGTTCTGCTGGCCTCGCTGCTGGTGATCTACCTGCGCCTGGATATTGGTCGCACGCAGGTCTCCACCGTCGAACGCTGGTGTGTGAATATCCCCTTCAGCATCTACCTGGGCTGGATCACGGTGGCCACAGTGGCTAACGTCACCGATGTGCTGTATGACGTAGGCTGGACCGGGTTCGGCATCGCCCCCGAGATCTGGGCGGTGATCATGCTGATCATCGCCGCTGCGCTGGGGGTAGCGATGGCAGTCACCCGCCGGGATGTCGCCTATTTGCTGGTGCTTACCTGGGCTTTTGCCGGGATCGGCGTCAAGCAGGCAGCTTCACCGCTGGTAGCCACTACGGCCTGGATCGTGACCGTCCTGATGATCGGGATGATCTTCTACTCCTTCTTCACTCGCAAGGGGCAAGTCAGCCCGGCGCCGGCTTAGAAAACCGGTTGGAAGTGTGGGTGGTATGAAGAGCTTCCGGGAAGAACTGTGGTTCAATGTGCCGGGCCGGCGGGCTTTTATCAACATCACCCCGCAGGTGGAAGCCTGTTTGCGCAAGAGCGGGGTCCGTGAGGGGTTGGTCCTGGTGAATGCCATGCACATCACCGCCTCGGTGTTCATCAACGATGACGAGAGTGGGCTGCACCACGACTATGAGCAGTGGCTGGAAAGGCTGGCTCCCCACGAGCCAGTCAACAGCTACCGGCATAATCGCACCGGAGAGGACAACGCCGACGCCCACCTGAAGCGCCAGGTTATGGGCCGGGAAGTGGTGGTGGCAGTCACCGCAGGGCGCCTGGATTTCGGCCCCTGGGAGCAGATCTTCTATGGGGAGTTCGATGGTGGACGCAGAAAACGCGTCCTGGTTAAAATAATTGGAGACTAAAGGAATACTGAATGAGCATGCCACGACAAAATCGCCTTGAAGAATTAGAACAACGCTTCAGCCAGCTGGCTTCTGAGCTGAAGGAATCCCCTGAAAAGGAAGCCATTTCGATCCTGCACGCCATGATCCAGGAAAATCGCCAGTCAGCTCTTGCTGGGAGCACCGCCCAGGGCGGGGAAGACCGTAGCTTCGAGAAAATCGCCAACCTGTATAAATCCGCCCCGGGGATGGTGGGCAAAGCAGAGAACGAAGGCTTGCCGGTTGGCTCGCCCGCCCCGGACTTCACCCTGCCGGATGCCAATGGCAAGCCGGTCTCGCTTTCCAATTTCCGCGGCAAGAACGTGATGCTGGTGTACTACCCGCTGGACTGGAGCCCGGCCTGCAGTGACCAGCTCAGCGTTTACCAGGCAGAGCTGGAGGAGTTCGAAAAGTACAACACCCAGGTGATCGCCATCTCGGTGGATAGCTTCTACAGCCACGCCGCCTGGGCAGCAGTACGTAATATCTCCTTCCCCCTGCTATCAGACTTCGACCCGAAGGGCGATGTTGCCCGCCGTTACCGGGTGATGCGCGCGACATTGGGATTCTCCGAGCGTGCCGTGTACCTGATCGATGCCCAGGGAGTGATCCGCTACAAGTCGATCTCGCCGGAAATACACATGATCCCGGACATCTACGATCTGTTCGAGCAGATTAAATCCTTATAACTCGACTTGTGTGAATTCGGGACAAGGATAATTAGCTCAGGAAGGCCTTTATGTTCAGTGGATTTCAGAAAGTTGGACCGCCCCCCGTGAATGTGGTTGTGTATGGAACCCGTTGGTGCGCTGCCACCCAGTTTGTGCGCCGCTACCTGGATCGCTGCGGCGTCGCCTACACCTTCAGAGATATGGACAATGATATCGAAGCTGCCAACCAGGTGCGCTTTTGGACGGGTGGTTAT
>JAGDMX010000014.1 GCA_017860725.1 Chloroflexota bacterium
AAGCACTACAAGGATCGGATGAATTCGAACAGCTCGTAATGTTAAATCGTGAGCTACAAGAGCGCGATCAAGACCGACTATTCCCGGTCTTGACGCTGCGATCCAAAGGCCAGTGCCAGGCCGGCGGCGTCCCATGCGCGCTTTTGCTGGCTTTACATGCCAATGGTAGCACTGCACAAGAAACCGTGCCTTTCTGGCGTCCGGCTGCCTCGGCAGGCTGGTTGGTAGCCATCCCCCAATCTAGCCAGCCGATGTGGAAGAACGCTTACATCTGGGATGATCGTGAATTTACAGCCGAAGAAATATCCAGGCACTTCTCGACTCTGTGCAAACAGTATTCAATCGATCAGGAGCGAGTGGTCGTTGCTGGGCACTCGATGGGAGGCGAGATGGCGATCTGGCTGGCATTGAGCGCTGCCATTCCCGCTGGCGGCTTTATCGCGTTTGGCCCGGGTGGACCGTTCATGGACGATCTGGACAACTGGAAACCATTGATCCAAGCGAATCAAGATTCAGCCATGCGCGGTTACCTGGTCATTGGGCAGGAGGATCAGACCATCCCGTCCGGCAACGTGCGCAAGTTAGCCAGGATGCTCAACGAAGCCGGTATTTCTTGCCATCTGGAAGTAATACCGGATGTTGGTCATGATTTCTCAGTGGAATACGAAGCCAGCCTGCTGCGGGGCTTGGATTATATCCAGGGCAGCTCGTTGGGGTAAGTTCCGCTATTCGGTAAATTTATTTAACAATAAAGTCAGGAATGCCGCCAGAAGAGCCAGCAACGCCGTCAGGCGAAAGACCATTGGGAAACCCAGAATGTCCGCCAGGTAACCGCTGATCAGGGTGCCAATCGCGCCGCTGGTGAACAAAAATCCCAGGATAACGCCAGAAGCCAGGGCCATCCCAATCCGAATCCAGCGCTGAGCAACTACTACGATAATGCTGTGAGGTGCACCGGTAAGCGCCCCAGCCAGCGGCAGGAGCACAAACAGCCAGGGGGACCAACCAATCGCACTCACAACCAGCAAGGGGATGGCAGCCAGGAATAGAGACAGGAACATGATTCGGCGCTTGCCAAACTTGTCCGCCAGATTGCCGCCAATGGCATTCCCGATTGCAGTGCCCCCCATGAAAAAAGCGGCCGCAATTCCATATGTACTGGGGCTCATGCCAAGGTCACTCAAATATTTAGGGATAAAGGTCACCATATTCTGCTGTGCCCAGGCTTGAAAAAAAGCCACCAGGAAAAATACGCCCAGGAGAACCGTATTCGCCGGAGAGCCAAGGTGAAATTTCCCGCCGCTTTCAGCGCTTCTAATGATTGGCGGCTGTTTTACTGCATAACGCAGTTGGTGTTCCAGATTCACGCTCACCGGCAAGGAAAACATCGTCAGCCCAATTAATCCAACCGTACCATATCGATCGAGCACCGGGCCACCCAGCATGGGGCCAAAAAACGCCCCTGCCTGACCGAAGAAGAAGAAATAAGCCGCCGTAGTCGTTTCCCGTCCAGAAAAGAAGGTGCGCCCTCTCAAAGTGGCCTGCATGGTACCGGCGGGGTGAAAAGCAGCGGATCCTATACTGGCTATCATCAAGAAAAACAGCGCCGCCAGACCGGGAGTGATCAAACCCAGGGAGAAAAAAAGGCCCATCCAAAGCACTCCACCCGCCGCTACCCAGCGTGGCCCAAAGCGATCCGCCAGGAATCCAAAGATCGGCTGCGTCAAGGCTCCTGCTATAACATAAAACGTGCTGACCGCCCCCAGCGCTGCATTCGTCAAGCCTAACGGGACACTCAGGAAGGTTAGCAGAACGGCGCGCTGGCCGTTGAGGATGTCCACCATAAAGTGCCCCCAGGCCACCGAAGAGAAAAGTTTATCCAGCAGGAAAGACATGCGGTCCGAGTTGTTATTTCTTTAGGGAACTGAGTGATATAGCCGGTAGCGCCGGATATAATGAAAAACATCCGGGGGGATGAAGTAGCGGTAGGGCTGCCCATCGGCAATCCGCTGGCGAATGGTGGATGAGGCAATTTCAATCAGCGGCGCCTGAATAAAATGTACTTTGCGTACCAATCCGGGGATGATCTTCTCCAGGCTTTCTAGTTCAAATTGATCTCCGGGTCTATGCATCACCCCAATCGCAGCACAGGCTTGAACAAAGTCGCCCGGTCGATGCCAGGTTGGCAGATCGCGCAGCGAGTCACCCCCTATTAGATAAATAATCTCATCCAGTGGATGCTCATTAGTCAAAAGCTGGACCGTATCCAGAGCATAATGGGGTGCCGGGCGATCCAGGTCAACGCGCGACAGTTCAAATTCAGGGTTGCCGGCGAGGGCTGCCAGCAACATTTCCAAGCGGTGTTCGGTGGGTGTGATTTTCTGGTCAGTTTTGTGAGGAGGAATTGGTGTGAGCACCCACAACACCCGGTCCAATCCAAGCTGTGCCTGGGCTTCCGCAGCCAGAATCAGGTGACCGATGTGAGGCGGATCAAAGGTCCCACCAAAAACGCCGATTCTCAAAATTCAATCCTGCCACTCAAGCTCGAAATCACTGATATAAACGGTATCCCCATTTTCAACACCAGCTTTCCGCAAAGCTTCATCAATCCCGAGGGTCTTAAGGATACGCTGGAACCGGCGGATCGACTGCATATTTTCCCAATAAGTCATCTTGGCAGCGCGCTCAATCGCCACACCGGTAATCCGCCAGCCATCGGAGGTCTGTGTAATGGAGAATTCCTTTGGATCACTTTCGACACGATATACCGGCATCTCGGTCATTTCCACTACTGCTGGCGTTTCGGTAAGCAGCTGCGCAGCCTTGTAAAGCAGCTGCCGGACGTTCGTACCTGCTAAAGCCGAGATCGTCATGGGATCTGGCGAGTGTTGGCCTTTCAAACGGCGCTTCAACTCAGCTTCAATCTTTGGCAAACGCTCTATGACTTCCGGCTGATCGACTTTGTTTATGGCAACGATCTGGGGTTTGCGACTTAATTCCGGATCAAACAGCGCCATTTCACTATTGATCTGAGCAAAATCGAGCACAGGATCATCGGCCATGCCATCCAACAGGTGGATCAACACCCGGGTGCGCTGGATATGACGCAAGAATTCCAGTCCCAGGCCAGCACCCTGATGCGCACCTTCGATTAATCCAGGAATGTCCGCCAGTACCAAACTGGTGTCTTCGTCCAGGTTAGCAACACCCAGGTTGGGCTCCAGAGTGGTAAACGGATAAGGAGCAATCTTGGGTTTGGCTTTGGTCACCGCCGCCAGGAGAGTCGATTTCCCGGCATTTGGAACACCAATGATGCCAATATCGGCAATCAGCTTAAGCTCCAATCGCAGCTGGATTTCCTGGGCGGGCTCACCCCGCTCCGCAAGACGCGGCACCTGATTGACAGAGTTGACAAACCGGGCATTGCCCCGCCCACCGCGCCCGCCCTTGGCAATGATCAACCGCTGGCCTGCTTGC
This sequence comes from Chloroflexota bacterium, assembly GCA_017860725.1. Taxonomy (GTDB): domain Bacteria; phylum Chloroflexota; class Anaerolineae; order Anaerolineales; family UBA4823; genus CTSoil-045. The sequence goes on from JAGDMX010000014.1 coordinate 3,478, forward strand.
ACCAGATCACCCAAGGTTTCATTTGTTCCGGCGTCCAAAACCACCGTTCCGGGTGGGACAAAAATGACCAGGTCTTCACCCGAGCGACCGGTCCTGTTGCTCTTGGCGCCTTTAGCACCATCCGGGGCCTGATAGCGGCTTTGATGCCTGAATGTAGCCAGGGTATTCAAGGTGGGCTTTACCTCCAGAATCACATCCCCACCCTTGCCGCCATCTCCGCCATCCGGACCGCCTCGCGGCACGTACTTTTCCCGGCGGAAGTGTACAACACCATCTCCCCCCTTACCGGAACGAACTTGGATCTCAGCTTGATCGATGAACATCGCGGAGATTATACCATCGGTACTTCCCTAACCGATTGCCTTGCGCTTGTGCGCTAATTGTTAATGTTTGCACAATCGGGCAAATTGTGGTAAATTTGGCTATAGGAATTCGGAGCATCTCCAATTATCATCTTGCGGGATCATTCGTAACTCAGATCAAACCACAGAGGAAATCAGATGGAAAGAGCAATCCCCGATATCGTCGTTGGACGGCTACCGCATTACCTGCGCGCCTTGCAGCATATGTCACTGGAAGGGCGGCGCCTGACTTCGTCACAAGAGCTGTCTGAGCGCCTGGGGATCTCCGCCGCCCAAATTCGTAAGGATTTATCCTTGTTTGGAGAATTTGGCAAACAAGGCACCGGCTACCAGATCGATTACCTGCTAAACCAGCTCCGCCAGATATTAAAAGTAAACCAGATTTGGGATATTGCCCTGGTTGGCGCCGGCGATATGGGAAGTGCTATTGCGCGCTATCAGGGATTCACCGACCGTGGTTTTCGGGTGGTCATGATTTTTGACAACGATCCATCGGTAATTGGCAGCCAGATCGGTCCTTTTACGATCCAAAGCACTGATGAGTTAGTCGTGGCGATTCAGTCTGCTGATGTGCGCATCGCAATGCTTGCCGTACCAGCAGCGAACGCACAGGAAGTCGCTGACATGCTTGTGCAGGCGGGCATCAAATCCATCCTGAATTACGCCCCCATCAGTCTGAATGTACCGGACGACGTTCATGTCCAGTATATTGATCCGGTCATCCACTTACAAAGGATGACCTATTACCTGGAATAAACCCCAGATCCAACAGATTGAAAGATTTTATACCAGCACTCGCTGGTATAAATTTTATTAAAGCCGAGTGCCTGATAAAAAATATCAACGGATCCCACGTAAGCTACTGTTGCTCCTAAAACAGCGCAGCGCCGGATTCCCTCTAAAACTGCCGCCTTGCCCAATCCCATGCGTCGGAAATCAGGATCGGTGGCAACTGGCTCAACATAGGCTATCCGGTTAGTTGGCTCATACCACATACCACAGAACGATACGAAGTTCCCATCCGGCGCCACCGCAACCATCTTCAACTCTTTCTGAAAATTCGGTGTGAGCTGCATTAATCTTCGCTCTTCTATCCCATCTGCTGGTGGCTCACCCGGATGATTAAAACCGCGCCACAAAACACGATGGATCTTTGTATAATCATTGTCCTCTGCCAGACTCTTCAACTCAAATCCCGGAGGCAGGGTGATCGCAGGGAAGAGGCCAGGGATTACAAACTGAGAAAATGGTCGAGCACACGATTCGTCTTTTTCGTAACCCAGAGATTTAACAAGAGCTTGGAAATCTAGATCGAAATCGTTGACATACACCCGCAAATACATTTGACCATCTTTTTCCGCATATAGGTGCCTCTCAGCATATGCAAGCATGGCGGGTTTCAAATACCCATAATCGGGGTGTATCTGAAAAAATGCTTCACCCAATATGCTTTCGAAATTCACTACTCCAACGATCTTGCTTGCATATTCACAAACCCCGATCTTACCGAGCGAGGATTTATCCAGGTACGGGTGGGTGTGCATATATTCCCAAGCGGGTTGAAGCCAGTTTCCATCGGAGTTCCCGGCCTGGTAGTGTTCTACCAGGAAGTCTCCGATGAGCTGATAATCAACAGGGTATCTGTAATTTCGGAATGTTTCACGCATTGCGGCTCCTAATCCAGATTGGACATCAATCTGCGCAAGCGTCTCTCGACCCGTTCGACAAAACTTCCGGCCTGAGCTTTCCAACTGGGGTTAGGGTCATTCAATATGAAATTTACCAACCCAACTCCACGCGCAGCGATGAATGCATCAATCTCGCCTGTGTAGCGCTCAGGCCAGGGGTTATGGATGGTATAACCTTGTTGAAAGGCATCGCGCAAGATTGAGTAATCTTCCTGATCCAGGATGTCATATAGCGTGGTGGCAATATCCTGTACCGGCCAGCCCCACATCAAATCCTCGAAGTCAATTGGCGAAAGCACGCCGCGAAAATAGCGCACATTCCACTGGTGCAAATCTCCATGCAAGATGCGCATTGGCTCACCACTGTTCATCAGCAGGTCAATCGCCCGCTGTACCCAGGTAATCGTCCGTTGATAGATAGCTCTCCGCTCCGGGGGAAATAGACCGGAAAACCGTTCTTCAAAGAGAAGAACAGGCTCTGGGAAGGGAAAGACCCGGTCGAAGCACAGTAGTGACAGCCCGGCTGGGGGTTGGTAATCCCGGGCATGTCCATGCAATCCGGCCATCAATTCTCCTAATTTGGAAAAATTAGCTGAAGATATGTGTCTGGCCAGATCAGTTCCAGGCACCCAGGAAAAGATTGCACATAGTCGCGGTTCGGGAACTCCAGCTGCACTTGCTTCCACAAAGAGAGAACCATTGCTGGCAGGAACAGGCCTTGGTACGCTAAGGCTGGTGTCTCGGGCGAGGGCAGAAAGCCAGTCCATCTCGGCTGCAATGTGATCATCGATATGACCTCCTTCAGGCAGTGAAACGCGTAAGATATATCTCTCCCCGGAGCGAGTATCGATACGAAAAATGCCATTAAATTCATTCGTAACCAGACGCAACCGGGTTACATCGAGGTTGTACTGACCGAGAGCATTCAATGCAAGTTTCCGCAACCGGCGCGCCTGGCCACGTTCTGTAAGGGTGATATAAGGTTTTAAGGCAGACATCCTAACCATTAAATCATAAAAATCCTACACAATCTCCCTCTTTATACTTAATCTCAAGTTCAGCTTACAACGCATCGAATCCATTCAACAAACAAAGCTAATTAACGTCAGTCGGGATAAGGACAAAAGGGGTGTTTTGGGTTTATGGGCGGCTCCGCCGCCCATAAACCCAAAATCCTTTTATCCCGAATTCACGTTAATAGTTTCCAAATAAGTTCTAAACACTGTGTTCACAGCCTCTCGATACGATAAGCGAAATACAAAACTGCTTATTATTGATGGAGGCACAAACTTATGCAAAGTAGCCGGGCAAGAAATAACTGGATCATCGATGCCATTTTGTTTACTGGTTTCATCCTATTATTCTTTGTGGATTTAACAGGGGTAGAGTTGCACCAGTGGTTAGGAATTGCTGGCATTATATTGGCGTTGTATCACTTACTGGAACATTGGGATTGGGTCTTAGCAGTGAGCCAGCGGTTTTTCGGTCGCACAACCTGGAAAGCACGCCTGTACTACCTGGTTGATGCCGCCTTATTGCTAGGGTTTGCGGCCATCCTGGTCAGTGGATTGGCGATCTCAACTTGGCTATCCCCATCCTTCGAAAATCTGCCTGCCTGGATCGATTTCCACATAACGACCTCAATAATTACCTTATTAATTCTTCTAGTCAAAATCGTTATTCACTGGCGCTGGATCGTCAAGACTGCTCGAGGTTTGATCCCTCGTCCAGCCACGCCGACAACAACCAGGCCCCCCCTAAGACCATTGGCTGCTCCAATAGATAATAATCGTCGAGATTTCCTGAAATTGATGGGCTTTGTGGGTGCGGCAGCGGTGCTGGCTATGCTCAATGTTGCCAGTTCTACCGGAGAATCCGAAGGTGTAAAGACATTTACCCAGAGCCTGAACCGTGGAGCCGCTACTACAGGACAGGCGACGACCCAAGATACTAGCGGGCAATCCAGGAGCAGCTCATCAACCTGCATCAGTCGCTGTCCCAAGGGTCGCTCCTGTTCCTATCCTGGCCACTGCCGTCAGTATACGGATGCCAATCAGAATGGACGCTGCGATTTGGGCGAGTGTGTCTAGTCTTATATGAAAAGCCATTCTGGCGACCTACCGCCATCCAGAACTCCGTCGCCAATCCGTACAAATTACAGAGGATGGATACCGGGTGAAATTCTCAACAAGTTCACAGTTACTTCTTGGTTTTCTCACAGGGACGGATGTTAGGATCAATTTGATAGGATGATGTATTTTATGAACAACCTTAGCCACAAAATTCGCAAGTTCAACCGGTTTGAATTGAAATACTTGATCACCCTGAAGCAGGCCGAGCAATTCAAAACAGTTCTGCGAGCCTACCTGATCCCCAGACGAACACAGCAATAATTATGCTGGTTCGCCATAATAAAAAAAATCGCCGTGGTTTACGGCGATTTTTACTGTGCCCCCAAGGGGACTCGAACCCCTGTTTTGGCCTTGAGAGGGCCGCGTCCTGGGCCGCTAGACGATGGGGGCCAAAGCGGGGAAATTCTACCATGCTCCCCGCCGGTCGTCAACGAATCACTTTAGTCATTCAAGGAAGGGTCTCCGATCCTTGCCCTTAGGATACGTCAGTTCGGGATAAGGAAAAAAGAGGTGTTTTGGGTTTATTTTGGGCGGCTCCGCCGCCCAAAATAAACCCAAAATCCTTTTATCCCGAATTCACGTTAGGATACTTTCTCTTTCTCCTGGCGTACCAGCTCGCGGCGTAGGATTTTACCAACTGTCGTCTTGGGAAGCTCGCTGCGAAATTCGACATGTGTCGGCACCTTGAACTTGGCCAGGCGATCCTTACACCAATCCTTGATCTCATCCTCCGTAGCTGTCTCTCCTTCTTTGAGCACCACCCAGGCTTTGACGGTTTCACCACGATAGGGATCGGGGATGCCTGCCACACCCACTTCCAGCACCTTTGGATTGGCAGCGACCACCTCTTCCACCTCGCGCGGCCAGACCTGGTAACCGCCAGGCTTGATCAGCTCTTTCTTGCGATCGACGATGTAGAAATAGCCCTTCTCGTCCATACGGGCGATGTCACCGGTATAAAGCCATCCGTCCCGTAAAGAATTGGCCGTCTCGGTGGGCATATTATGATAACCTTTCATCACATTTGGGCCTTTGAAAACCAACTCACCAATCTCCCCAACCGGCATCACGGTGACCTCATCTTCCAGGTCGATAATGCGGCAATCGATATCCGGTAAGGGCAGGCCAATCGAGCCGGGCGGGTTCTCGCCATACAACGGGTTGGCATGCGAGGCAGTGGGCGCTTCCGACAATCCGTACCCTTCTACCAGCTTACCGCCTGTCAGGGCTTCAAACCTATCTTTAGTCTCCCGCAAGAGCGGCGCTGATCCGGATATACAGGCTTTGATCGTGCCTAGTTTATACTTTCCGGCCTTGACATCCGGGTGATTGTTGATAGCATTGTACATGGTTGGCACACCCGGATAAATGGAGACTCCATATTTTTGGATGCTGTCCAAAACATCCTTGAGGTCTCGCGGATTCGGAACCATCACCATCGACGCGCCAGCACGGATGGCGAAGCACATGCCAGCCACCATACCGTAGACGTGAAAGAGGGGGATGGCCATCAATACCACCTCTTTCCCATCCTCACAATCCGGCAACCAGGCGTGAATCATTAATGTACTTGCCACCAGGTTACGGTGCAAAGCAATCACACCCTTGGAAACACCGGTGGTGCCGCCGCTATATTGGAACAGCGCCACATCATCCGGCGTGACTTCCACTTTAGGTCGACCTCCTGGCTTGTAGCGAGCAATCAAATCCTGCAGCCAGATATCCCCTTCGGCAAGCTGCACCCGAAAACCGCCCTTTTTTTCCTTGGTCAGGGTAAACAGGAAAGATAAGACCGGTGACAGAGCTTCCTTGATATTGGTAACAATCAGCTTACGGATCTTGGTCTTGGGCTGCACTTCCTTGATCGTGTTGTAAAAATTACTCATCACCAGCATTATCTCGAAACCGGCGTCGTTCGCTTGATGCTCGATTTCACGCGCGCTGTAGAGAGGATTTGTGGCAACCACTACTCCGCCTGCCTTGAGAACCGCGAAATAGGCGATCACAAATTGAGGTGAATTTGGCATAAAAATCCCTACCCGATCACCCTTCTTAACTCCCAGGTCGACCAGGCCAGCGGCCAAGCGATCCGTGAGAGCATTCATCTCCTTGTAACTAATCTTTTCACCCTTAAAGATTGTGCAGGGGGTTTCGGGATATTTGCGAGCTGACTCCTCGAGTAGTTCGAACAGTGTCACAGAAGGATAGTCTATCGTTGTGGGTACACCATTGTCGTAATACTTTAGCCAGGGCCGGTCATCCATTTCCGCCTCCATCAGTTGGTATAAGGATTGATTTGGGGATAAATTGTAGTTATAGTATAGAATCTTTTTTTTCGATTGTCAAATGATTGGACAACCAAATCAATTGACAGATTGTACATCCAGTCGAAAATCTATCGCCCGGATAACCAGCTCAGGATCAAACTTTCGATCCGGCTCAGCGTATCTTCCTGCCCGGCATTAAACCAGTGAATATGCGGATCGTCGGGCTTGAACCAATTTGCCTGACGGCGAACAAAGATGCGTGTTTGGCGTTTCATCTGAGTTGCTGCTTCTTCAAGGGGTAGCCTGCCAAATAAATAGGCGATGATTTCCCGATAGCCGATTGCCGAGAGCGTGGGTAAATCCGGTGAATAACCACGAGCCAGAAGCAATTGGACTTCCTGGACAAAGCCAGCCTGTAACATGTCATCGATACGGGTATCGATGCGAGTGTATAACTCCTGGCGGGGACGAGTTAGACCGATCATAATAAATCGGTACGGCGCAAGGCCGCTGCTGCGCTGTGCAGAGAAAGGTCGACCGGTGGTGAGGATCACCTCCAGAGCACGGATGGTGCGTCGGACATTGCGTGAGTCGATACTGCCCGCAGCCTGGGGATCCAATAGAGCCAGCCGAGCATGCAATCCATCCTTACCAATCTGCTTTTCCCATGCTTCAAGTGCCGCCCGCAGTTGGGGATCTGGCTCCACCGGTGGAACGGCCCAACCCTGGATTACCGCCCGGATATACTGACCAGTGCCACCAACCAGGATCGGCAGCCGGCCGCACGCCTGGATTTGTAAAATCGCCTGGGCAGCCAGCCGCTGGAAAACTGCCAGGCTCAGCGGTTCATCTGGGTCTGCGATATCGATCAGGTGGTGAGGTATCCCGTGCCGATCAGCGATTGAAGGCTTGGCAGTGCCAATATCCATTCCGCGGTAGAACAAACGTGAATCAGCGGATACAATTTCACCGGAAAGTCGCAGAGCCAGTTCGATGGCAAGTTCCGTCTTCCCAACCGCAGTGGGACCCACCAGCACGACCAGAGCGCCTCTGTCTTCGGATGCGCCAGCAGTTGTGAGCGGTAGGTCAAGCTCAGGAAATTGCATTCTCGAAATGCACAATTTCAGGCAAATCGGCGCCAGGTTTACGCCGAATAGCGATCACATCCAGGCGGCAATCCCCTATGAATTCCGGATGGGACTGCAAATAAGCCTCCACAGCCGCTAGCAGATGCTCCCGCTTTTTGGAGGTGATAGACCCTTCTGGTAAACCATACTCGCTCGACCGCCGCGTCTTTACCTCCACAAATACCAGTAAGTCATCTGCCGCCGCGACTACTAGATCGATTTCACCGTAAGGCGTGCGCACATTTTGGGCAATCAAGCGATAACCGCGTTCTATAAGAAAGTTACGTGCATAAGCCTCGCCCCAACGGCCAAGAGACTGCCGGGTGGATTTCATTGGCCAATGCCTCTCATCCTGCGCTTGGTTCGTTGATTGTCAGCCCCATTTTTTATGGCCGCCTGCTCGATGAGGCGCTCATAATGCTCCAGCATCACCTGGCTGGTGCGCTCGATGGCATATTTTTCGGCTTCCAGGCGGGCTTGCGCCCCCATCTGGCGGCGTTTTCCATGATCCACCACCAGGCGAACCATCTTGGCTGTAAAAGCGGCCAAATCCTCGCTGGCAGCAAGCAGTCCGGTATACCCATCCTTTACGGTGTCGCCGACGCCGGGAGATTGAATTCCAAGCACCGGCAAGCCACCAGCCATGGCCTCAATTACGGTCAACGGGTGAACCTCGGTGACAGAAGCAGTCACAAAAGCGTCTGCACATGCCAGGTAACGTGGTATTTCCGGATAAGGCAACTTACCGATAAAAGTTACACGGTGGTCGATTTTTAATTGGCTGGCCAGACTCCTCAAGTTTTCACGGTCGGGGCCATCTCCGATCAGCATCAGGCGGACATTCTCATAAGCACTCGCCGTGCTGGCAAAAGCACGTAGCAAGAACTGCACATTTTTTTCAAGACCAAGCCTGCCTACAAAAACCAGGATCACATCCTCCGGATCATAACCCAGTTCGGCCCGATCGCGGGGTAGAGTGGGATTTTGGAAAGGTCGGATATCCACTCCGTTCGGCACCACTTCGATGGGAGAGTCTACACCAAATCGCTGAAGGACTTCTTTCATCCCCGGAGAGGGTGAGACAACCAGGTCAATCGAGCGGCAGTACACCGGCAGGTATGCCTGGATGGCGGTTTCGCTGATTGCATCGGGCACCAGCGGGGCATATACATGGGCATACAGATCATAGCGAGTATGGTTTGTAAAAACAATCGGTATGCCACGCGGCCGGCAATAGCGCAGCGCCAGGGTACCGCTGATGAATGGATGGTGCACATGCACCACATCCATCGTGCGTACCAGTCGGATTGCACTGTTGTTATAACGTAAGCTGATATAAAACCCGGTGTTCAAGACGGGCAAACCCTTAGATCGGATGACCCTGGGCTCATCATCCTGATAATCCTCATAGCCGAAGGTGAAAACATAAACTTCGTGACCGATTTTCTCCAGGGCTTCTTTATTAATCGCAATATAATTGGTCACCCCGCTAATGTAAGGCTTATAAGCGTCCGCTAGCATGCCAATTCTCATCATCACCTCACTCATATCCTAAGCGCAAGAGGGTAAATCGTCAAGCCAAAGCTTAGCATGCTTGGCAGTATCCGCGATGAAGGTTAGAATTAATGTATGCAAGAGTCATCCAAACCAGGTTATCTGCCCGACGCCGAAAGGCTGAGCGTTCTGGCAGCGACGATCCTGTTGGCTTACGCACTGTCACGCTTTGTCGACTTGCCGAGCAGACAGATCGCCATCCAGCTTCCTGGGATTTACCTGGAAGCTCAGGTAAATATTCGCACTCTAGTTGCCCTATTGGTTGCTATTCTAACCGCTGCTGGAGCTGATTGGCTCATACGCGACCACCCGGCACGCGGTAAGAAGCCAATCTTCGAACACTGGCTCCTGCCGGCATTGACAGCGCTGATCGTCGCCGTGCCATTGTCACAGATGCCGCTCAGCATCATCTGGTGGGTAGGCTTCGCCTTGGGAGGAGCAGCATTGATCCTGGTCTTGATTGCTGAGTATATCGCGCTCGACCCGGATGACATCCGCCACCCATTAGCCTCCGCCGGTTTAATCGCTATATCTTTTGCCCTCTTTCTAGCGCTTGCTGTTGCCCTGCGCTTCTCGGGGGCGCGCTTATTCTTAATTCTGCCTGCGCTTACATTAGCTGCCGGGTTGGTCAGTCTACGGACACTGCATCTCCGTCTGCACGGACGCTGGGTATTTCTGGAAGCCGGGCTGGTTGCGCTGATGATCGCCCAACTGGTCGCGGCAATGCATTACTGGCCGCTTAGCCCGGTACCCTATGGACTGGTTCTGCTGGGGCCTGCCTATGCTTTGACTAGTCTGTTCGCCCGTTTGGAAGAAGGCGAGACCGTTCGGCAGGCAATCCTCGAACCGGTGGTCATCTTGCTGTTGGTGTGGGGCACTGCAATTTGGATTCGCTGACTAACCAAACCGGGTTATGACAGAAATTCCTTTACCCGATCCCAATTCAACTCCGATGAGAGGTCTCATCTTACCTTTGCCGCTCCGGGATGAAATACGATCCCATATTATCCAGGCTTTACCTGAGGAAGCCTGTGGGATAGCGGCCGGTCGGGACAATTTGGTAAACCTGGTGATCCCAATCACCAACCAGCTACACAGCCCGGTGCGTTTTCACATGGAGCCTAATGAACAGCTGCAGGCGTTCGAAAAGATCGACGAAAATGGGTTAGAGCTGCTGGCTATCTATCATTCACATCCCATGGGGCTTGATCAACCCTCCAGCACAGATATTGCTGAGGCTTACTACCCAGATGCGATCTATCTGATATGGTTTCCCGATCCAATTGACTGGAACTGCCGTGGATTTATGATTCAAGAGGGTGATTTTCACGAAGTGCCAATCCGATTAACACATCAGGAGTAACTTTTGCATCGGTATTGGGTTATTTATAACTGCAGATGAAGGTAGCGAATTGCCTCCCTATACCGAATCTTCTATTTGCCAGGCAGGCTTGAGTGATTACCGATCATTAAGAGCTAAGGGATTCATCGGAGGAGACAGGAAAAATGCAAATCTTGCTTTATATGATTTTCTTGGTAGCTGCATACCTGATAGGCTCTATCCCTTTCGGCTTGATTATTGTTCGGTTAACCACTGGAAAAGATATTCGCCAGGTTGAGAGCGGCCGCACTGGTGGCACCAATGCCATGCGGGCAGCGGGTTTTTGGGCGGGTTTATTTACCGCAGCCCTGGATTTACTTAAAGGGGCTGCCACTGCCTGGCTGGCGCGTTACCTATTCCCCGATCAATATTTGATGCATGTATTGGCGCCTGTGTTTGCCATCATCGGGCACAATTACTCGATATTCTTAATCGAACGTAATGAGAAAGGTCAACCCCGCTTGCGAGGCGGGGCAGGAGGTGCGCCAAGTGCAGGTGGTGCGATGGGCTTGTGGTTTCCAACGATCTTGTTCACCCTACCGATTGGGGCGGGGATATTGTATTTTGTTGGGTATGCCTCTGTTGCTACCCTGAGCGCTCCCCTCGTAGCAGCTCTGGTCTTTGCCTACCGGGCATGGATTGGAGCAGGTCCATGGGAGTATATACTCTACGGTATCCTGACCGAAATCCTGTTGATTATCGCCTTGCTCCCGAATATCCGCCGGCTGTTAAACGGCACCGAGCGCGTGATTGGCTTGCGCGCCCAGCGTAAAAAGGCTAGAGAAGCGAAAAATAACTCGACCCAGAAGTTAAGGAGGAGTCCCAATCATTCTTCGTCTTCGTCCTCTTCGTCTTCATCGTAATAATCTTCTTCGTCGTCATCACTAGGTATCAAAGGCTCGCCATATAATTGGCGGTAGAGTGCTCGCATGTTGCGCCGGTGTAGTTCCCCGGCCAACCCTCCAATCAATACCCGGCTTTTTCCACAAGACTCGACGCTGGCTTCATCCAGAATTTCAAAGGGGTATTTTCGCCGCGAGGCTTTGCGGATTACTTTTCGAATGTTTGACAGGTAATTAAGATTATCCTTGATATAGTTATCGATCTCTCCCCGCAGGATAATATCGCCGTGGCCCTGGACGATATTTTCCAGGCCCATTTTCGCCATTTTTTTGAGGGAGAGTGTCAGTTCATCAACATCCCCATCGACAATATAGGGTAGCGGCATGGCAGCATCGCCGGCAAACAACACCCGGTCTTCCTCAACCAGTACACCAATATTATCGTCGCAGTGCCCTGGCAACGGGAAAATCATCAAGGTCTTTTTCCCCACCCGTAGATTCAGATGCCCTTCGCGGAAAGTTACCTCCGGCAGGATAATTTTTACATTGCGGAAAGCCTGATTTTGTTTGCGGACATTATCCACCGCCGGTTTCCCTTTTTCCTCCAGGTATTGGCGGCAGAGAGTGTGTGATATTACCGTAGCGCCCGGGAAAAAGCAGTTACCCCAGGCATGATCGGCATGGCTATGGGTATTTACAACGTACCGGACCGGCACTCCAATTTCCTGTTCGATAAACTCTCGGATTTCGAGTGTTTCTTCAGGCATTGCCAGGGTATCGATCACCACGGCCCAATTCGGGCCTATTACTGCGCCGGCAGTGACTAGTGCGTACACCTCGCTCTGGAAAGAAAAAACATTTTCCGCAATTCGTTCCCGTTGTATCATGCTAGTGCCCTTAACTTTAATTTCTTAAGAAATGCAAGTGTGAAGTCTAGCACACAATAAATCTAAAATCAAGCCTCTTTAATTTTTTATTAACGTGAATTCGGGATAAATGGATATTGGGTTTATGCCAAATTTCTAGCCAAAGAGTTTTAAGCTTTGATTGCTCAATTTGAAAATTCTCGGTATAATCGGCACTAATTGAATATTAAACCACTCCGGGAGGAGTAAGCATGAGTAATCCTGATAGAGAAGGATGGTCGTAGGCTGAAAACCACCACAGGAATTCTACGCTGAATGTCGCCTGGAAAGAACTGCCGAAGAAGCCGTGTTGAGGCAATCGATTGACACTCAAAGGAAGTAGACCGGCACGGGTTAGCCCGTTACAGCGAAACCTTGCTCACAAGGACAAGGATTAAGTGCGCCGATGTTAGCAGTCGGTGAATTGAGGTGGTACCGCGGAAGCTCGCACCTTTCGTCCTCAGCCTGGATGAGAGGTGTTTTGTTTTTTTAACCGGAGTTCAGAATGGCTCTTTCGAAGCGCTATAACCCGCAAGAAGTTGAACAACGCCTGGATCAGCAGTGGCAGCGCCAGGGCATCTACCACTTCGACCTGCAAGGCTCGAAACCGGTATATTCCATCGATACCCCGCCTCCAACTGTCTCTGGTCATTTGCATTTAGGGCATGTTTATTCATACAGCCACCCAGATTTTATAGCACGTTTCTGGCGAATGAACGGTTTTCAGGTGTACTACCCGATGGGATTCGATGACAATGGACTCCCAACTGAGCGCCTGGTTGAGAAACGCCTGGGGATCTCGGCGACTCAAGTTGGGCGCAGGGCATTCATTGAGAAATGCCAGCAGATCAGTGAAGAAGCAGAGCAGGAGTACCAGGTATTATGGCGGCGATTGGGGCTATCCATCGATTGGCGTTACACCTATCGCACGATCGACGATTCATCCCGGCGAATCTCACAGCGCTCCTTCATCGATCTGTACCGCAAAGGACTGGTCTACCAGAAAGAAGCACCTGCCATCTGGTGTCCGCTTTGCCGTACAACGATCGCCCAGGCGGAACTCGAAGACCTGAATAGAGAGAGTGAATTCTTCACACTGGCTTTTCGCACCTCGGATGGCGAAATCGCCCCGATTGCAACGACCAGGCCAGAGCTGCTGCCAGCTTGTGTGGCAGTTTTCACTCATCCGGAAGATAACCGCTACCGTCACATGGTCGGCCAGCAGTTGAAGGTGCCCTTGTTCGAGCAATCTGTACCGGTTATTGTTGATCCAGCCGCAGACCCGAAGAAAGGCACCGGGTTGGTGATGTGCTGTACATTTGGCGACACGACGGACGTTGCCTGGTGGAACAAACACCAGCTACCTCTGATCGAGGTCCTGGGACGCGACGGGCGTATGACCCAGGCTGCCGGTGAGTTCAGCGGGCTAACGCTAAGTAAAGCGCGCCAGCAGATTATCCAAGCCTCGCAAGAGCAAGGGCTGCTGTTGGGCAGGCGCTCGACCGAGCAATCGGTACGCGTGCATGAGCGTTGCGATACACCGGTCGAATATATCATCGCCCGCCAGTGGTTCATTCGCGTCCTGGATGCCAAAAAGGAATTACTGGAGAGAGGCGATCAAGTCGCCTGGTTCCCCGAGCATATGCAATCCCGTTACCGGGCGTGGGTTGAGAATTTAAACTGGGATTGGTGCATATCACGCCAACGCTACTTCGGCGTGCCCTTCCCGGTATGGTATTGCCGGGATTGTGGGGAAGTCATCCTGGCGGACGAGGACCAGCTTCCCGTCGATCCTGGCGACCAGCAGCCGACGCAACCCTGTTCCTGCGGCAGCACGGCTTTCCTCCCGGAAGAAGATATCATGGATACCTGGGCGACCTCCTCGATGACGCCGCAAATCGTGGGGCAGTGGCTTGGGGACGACCCAACACTTTACAACCAGGTGTTCCCATTTTCACTCCGTCCTCAAGCTCATGAGATCATCCGCACCTGGGCTTTTTACACGATCGTCAAGTCCCATTATCACTTTGATAAGCTTCCCTGGGCACATGTGATGATCTCTGGCTGGGGGATTGCCGGCGAAGGGATGGGTAAGATCAGCAAGAGCCGGGGTGGAGGTGCGATGGCGCCCCTCGCCATGATCGAACGCTACTCGGCGGATGCCGTGCGCTACTGGGCAGCGAGTACTGCCACCGGTAAAGATTCGATCGTTAACGAAGAAAAAATTCAGCTGGGCTCGAAGCTGGTCACGAAACTGTGGAATGTCGCCCGATTTTGCGAGCCCTTCCTGGTGAATGGCTTTCCTGAGCACCGCGTTCAGGATGCTGAAACATCTTTGACCGCCGCCGACCGGTGGATTCTGTCCCGCTTGCAGCGCCTGGTGCGGCGAGTCACATCGATGATGCAATCCTACGATTACGCCGCAGCCAAAAGTGAAACCGAACAGTTCTTCTGGCTCATCCTGGCCGATAACTACCTGGAAATGTGCAAGCAGCGCCTGTACAACCAGGAGCATCCTCAAAGGCGCGGCGCTCAGGCGACTCTTCACAAGGTGCTGCTTACTGTAATTAAGTTATTCGCCCCGTTCCTGCCATACATCACCGAGGAGATCTACCAGGGCTTATTTTCCGGAGATCGTATGTCAGACTCGCATGCTGCAGGCTGTACTTCGATCCACACCTGCAGTTGGCCAGCACCGGAATCAGAGCTGGAATCGGACGTTGCCGAAACCTTGGGAGATCAGTTAGTGGAGATCG
>JAGDMX010000108.1 GCA_017860725.1 Chloroflexota bacterium
CAACACGGCGCCGGTGCTGGCGCTGGTAACCATGCGAGCATAGCGCCGCAACCAGGAGCTTTCGATCTGCGACTCAAACGGCGGCAGGGCTGCCAGGCGCTCCTGGATAGTTCGATCGCTTAGCTGCACATTTAAAGTGCGCCGGTCAATATCGATTTCGATCAGGTCGCCGTCGAGCAAGGCTGCAATCGGACCGCGTGCCGCCGCTTCCGGGCTGACATGACCGATGCAAGCGCCGCGGGTCCCGCCAGAAAAGCGTCCATCGGTGATCAGCGCGACTTTCTCACCCAGGCCCATCCCCATAATGGCGGAGGTGGGCGAGAGCATCTCCTGCATCCCAGGACCGCCGCGTGGTCCTTCATAGCGAATCACCAGGACATCACCCGGCATCACGACTCCGCTCAGGATGCCGCTCATTGCTTCCTCCTGGCTGTTGAAGATCCGTGCCGGGCCGGTATGCCGGCACATGGCGGGCGCCACACCACCGGTCTTGACCACAGCCCCATCCGGGGCAAGATTGCCAAACAGGATCGCCAACCCACCGGTGCGGCTGTGCGGATTCTCTAGCGGGCGAATAACGTCATAATCTCGGATGCTCACCCCGGCAATCGACTCGCGCAGGGTTGTGCCACTGACTGTCGGGCGATTGAGATGTAGGGTGTTGCCTGTGCTCGCAATCTCATTCAAGATCGCCGGAACTCCACCGGCCCGGTGCACATCCTCCATATGCCAGGGGCCGGAGGGGCTAACTTTACATAAATAAGGTACCCGGTCTGCCACAGCATTGATGCGTTGCAGCGGGTAATCGATCTGGGCTTCATGGGCCAGCGCCAGGGTATGCAGGACGGTATTCGTGCTCCCGCCCATAGCCATATCCAGGGCGAAGGCGTCATCAATCGCTTCGGCGGTGACAATCTGGCGGGGAGTAAGTCCCTGCTCGACCAGACCCAGAATCAGGTGGGCAGCACGCTGTGCCAGGGCTTCTCGTTCTGTCGTTTTGGCCAGCGCCGAGCCATTGAACGGCAACGCCAGACCTAACACTTCCATCAGGCAGTTCATCGAATTGGCGGTGAACATGCCCGAGCAGGAGCCGCAGGAGGGACAGCCATGCTCTTCGAGAACTTTTAGCCGGGCTGCGTCGATTTTGCCGGCTTTGTAGGCTCCCACGCCTTCAAATACCGAGATTAAGTCAACCGTCTCACCTTCAGGTGTTTTCCCGGCGGCCATCGCTCCGCCGGAGATAAAAATCGCCGGGATGTCGACGCGTAACGCAGCCATCAACATGCCCGGCACAATTTTGTCGCAATTGGGGATGCACACCATCCCGTCGAACTGGTGCGCCTGGATCATTGTTTCTACACTGTCGGCGATCAGCTCGCGCGACGGCAGGCTAAATTTCATCCCACCATGACCCATGGCGATCCCATCGTCCACACCGATGGTATTGAACTCAAAGGGCACGCCGCCTGCCTGGCGCACGGCCTGTTTGATCACCCGGCCAAACTCTTGCAAGTGGACGTGCCCGGGGACTACATCGACGTAGGAATTTACGATGGCGATGAATGGCTTTTCAAAATCCGCATCCGTCAACCCGGTGGCACGCAATAACGCCCGGTGGGGAGCACGTTCAAAGCCTTTTTTAATTCGGTCAGATCGCATTTGCTACTCCTCACCCGGATAATTAGAAACGGGGCTGCTTGCTGGCAGCCCCGTGTGGGTTATCTCAGGTGGTCGTTTGGCCTTTACTTTTTCTTGACCGTCACCCGGACTGCCTGTGCGCGAGGCTTTTTCTCAATCCCAAGGATGAGGCCAATAAGCGAAACCAGTACCAATACCGATAATGTCAATCCCATGTACACTCCTTTTTGGCTGAATTGAGTGCTAGTTTACCTGTATCAGCAGGGTTTGTATATAGCAAAACATCCAAAAGATCGGGGTTTATTTTGTATAGTTTGACCAACAACTTGCGGTAAGCTGGCTCGAGCCCTGCTATCAGATCGAGCTCCCACCCATGCGATAAATTTGCAGTGCCAGCTGTACCGCCAGGCGCGTATCGGGGCGCTCTAATTCCAGGCCGGTGATCGCCGCGATCCGCTCCATGCGGTAAAGCAATGTATTGCGATGGATATACAGCGCTTCCGCAGTTTGCGATAAATTGCCATTGTGCTCGAAATATGCCGCCAGCGTGCGCAGTAGCTCATCGCTGCTCTCGTGCGCCAATAAAGCTCCCAGGATCTCTTCCTGAAAAGCGATTAGCTCTGGGCTGTGCTCGATCTGCATCAGCAGCCGGTAAACCGAGAGATCGGGAAAATATAGAGGCTTGCGCGCCCCCAGGCGCCGGGAAAGCTCCAAAGCCTGCCCCGCCTGGCGAAAGGAGGTACGCCAGCCACCCATATCGCTGGCAGGCGCCCCAACCCCGCAGCAAATTGGCATATCAGGATATTCCCGTGCAGCCTGGTCCAGGATGGACTCGGCCAGGTTCAGCGCCGCCTCCGGACGAGGATTGTTTGCAGCTAAAATATAAAAGCAGATCACCTCGACCCCCAGCGGGCTGCCAATCACCGGGGCGCTCAGGCGGGCAACTTCTCCATTGACCAGGGTTTCTAAACGGCGCCGGGAAGGTGGGGTTGGGGCGTTCCAGCTAAATCTTAATGCTACTGAGAATTGATCGGGATCCATTCCTAAGGCCTGTACCCACAGCCGAGCATCGCGCGGCGACAGGTTTTCTTCCAACAAGGCAGAGAGTAGATCGCCTCTCAAGTGTTTTTCAGTCTCGCGCACCGCTTTAATGCGCGCCATCTCTACTGCGCAGACCAGGGCGCCCTGCTCAATCGCAACCTGATCCAGCTCATCGAGCTGGCCGGCCAACCCGACCAGCGACAGGTAACCGCGGGCGACATCACTGACCATGATCGGAGCGATGATCCGTTCCAGGCCACCCGGGATTTCCACGGCGATCAAGCTGGCGTGGTGGTTTACCCGCTTGCGGTCACGCAAGGCATCCGGCAGCATCTCTGGGGAGGTAACCAGGCGTAGCACCCCCTCCCAGGCATCTCGCAGATCGTTCGAAGGTTGGTCCGCCAGGATTCCCAGGCGCTTATCCTGGATGATCAAACCTCGTCCGGTGATGGATGCCAGGGCGGCCAATAATCCCTCCAGGCCAGCTCCATCCGCCACCATCTGAGAAAGCTGGGCGTTGATTCGTGCTCCACGCTCTACCAGGGCGCTGTGCTGGTCGAGCAGGAGTGCGAGCAGCTCTTTTTGAATCAGGCGAGAGTCGCCTTCACGGGCGATAATCGCCACCGGCAGATCAGGTGATATCTGGATGGACTGTTCTGGCAAGTTCCCAACCAGTACGATCCCTACTGCCCCTTGTTCAACCGCCTGGGCCAGCAATCGATCCGATAGCTGGCTGGCAGGTTGTACCAGTACATCACCCGGCTGGATCTCATCCGGAGCTGCCGCCACCCAGGAATATTGAACATCCCCGCGCGGCGGCGAGAGCCAGGTGGTGGTATAGGAAAAAGCCAGCCGCAACGCGTGGGCGAAGCTCAGGCCGGAAGAGGGATTTTTCAAGGCGTTCCTATGCCTTGTAGCCGATCATACGCAGGAAGTTTTTTCGCCAGGCGATCTCTTCGTCGTCCTCCACACCCTGGGGAGACAGGCCATCGATCACACCCAGGACCCCGCGGCCTTGCGTACTGGTCGCCACGATGACCTGAACGGGATTGGCTGTCGCACAGAAAATGTGGCAGACCTCCGGCACATTCTTGAGGGTGTTTAAAATATTAACCGGATAGAATCCTTCTCCCAGGAAGATGACGAAGCTATGACCGGCGCCAATGGCCAGTGCGTTTTTCTGTGCCAGAGCAACCAGGGCCGGGTCGTTCCCGCTCCAGCGCACCAGGCATTTGCCGGATGCCTCGCAAAATGCCAATCCAAACATAATCCCGGGAACAGTGGTCACCAGCGCCTCGTGCAAATCTTCGACGGTTTTGATAAAGTGCGACTGGCCAAGGATCAGGTTGAGAGCCGCGGGATTATCGATCGGGACGAGTTCGAGCTCCATGTTCAACTCCAGTGCCTCAGATTTTAATTCTGCCTGCGGACTTCAACACCCGCAGGGCATTCAAGGTGATCATCAAGTTGGGACCACGCCGACCCCAATCTACCGGGTCCTGGTACAGGCTGCCACCCGGAGGGTGCCAATAGTGCCGGCTGGCGCGCCAGGTGCCATCGGGGTGTCGCTTGGCTTGCAGGATATCCAGCGCCTCGCTACATCGCTCGTCTTTGAGCAGGCCTATCCGGGACAATACCAGCAGCGCCTGGAGAATATCATAATGCCAGTAAGGTGGGTAGTGCAGCTCGATCATCTCCGGATGGATCATTTCTCCACTGCGCTCGGAGCGAAACAGGCGGTGCTTCAGGAAGAAATCGGTCGCTCGCTCAATCGTATTTACCACGTCAGGGCTGCCGGTCGCATGATGGTACTCGATCAGTCCCCATAAGGGGATCAGGCTCTCGTGAAATGAGCTATGATTGGCTTGCGGGCGCTTATCGCAATTCCAACCCCCGTCTGGCCACTGCCAGGAGACGAGCGACTCGACCA
Source organism: Chloroflexota bacterium (assembly GCA_017860725.1). Taxonomy (GTDB): domain Bacteria; phylum Chloroflexota; class Anaerolineae; order Anaerolineales; family UBA4823; genus CTSoil-045. The sequence continues at coordinate 4,610 of JAGDMX010000108.1, forward strand.
GGAATCGGACTCGCGGATCGCCTGCCAATCCCAACCGGCAGCAGGCTGCCACGGCGTTGCCTTCTTGCGATGTGCAGCGCCGGGTACGACCGTTGATCACTGGTATGCGGCTGCGGTGGGTCTTACCGGTCAGCCAGTCCAATTCCGGCTCCAGCGCGGCTACCGCCCGTGGCTCTCCAGCCGGAATGCCCAGCTCCACCAGGGATACCAGCCGCCAGTGAGCCCCGGTCCATTTTGAATAGGCGTGAATACTGCTTCCATCCGGTTGGGTAAAGCCACCGTCAGATCCCTGTCCGGAGTACAACGCCTCGATCCATGGGTCCGCCAGGATTTCCGTGCGGGATGCCTGTACTTCAGGGTCTCCTTCCGGCAGATCCAGTAGCTGAGTCAGGGTTAAATAGCGGACCGTGGCATGCTCTGATGAAAGCAGCCAGGTCACTGCGGGAACTTGACGATCCATTGTGGTTTACACCTCAAATGCCCATTCTCCTTTGCGCATCACCGGCTCGGTTTTGCCGTCCTTGGTGATGCCATCCAGGTTCATTTCTGAGTTACCCACCATAAAATCGACATGGGCTAGACTGTAGTTTCCGCCTGCGGAGGCAAATTGCTCTTCGCTCATTGCCACGCCGCCTTCCAGGCTGAAACGGTAGGCTCGCCCGAGGGCGATATGGCTGGCTGCGTTTTCGTCGAACAAGGTGTTATAGAAAAGGAGCTTCGACTGCGAGATGGGAGAGCTATGCGGTACCAGGGCGACCTCGCCCAGGTGGGAAGCACCCTCGTCGGTGTCCAGTAGACTCTTGAGCAGCTCCTGACCCTTCTCGGCGGTGAAGCCGATGACTTTGCCGTCCTTGAATGTCAGGCTGAAGTCCTCGATTAAAGTACCCCCGTAGTTCAATGGCATGCTAGCACGGATGGTTCCTTCGCCAATACCTTTATGCGGTAGAGTGAAAATCTCCTCGGTAGGTGCGTTGGCGATAAAGGGTATACCTGCCTGGCTGGCAAAACCGGCGCTTAGCCAGATGTGATTTTCGGGTAACCCCAGGGTTAAGTCCGTGCCCGGACCGCTATATTTCAGGGCAGTGTACTGTTTCTGGTTCATATAGCCTGCCCGGGAGACGAGCTGGCGTACATGCTCCTTCCAGGCTGCTAAAGGATCCGCTTGTTTGATCCGGCAGATGTCGAAAATCGTGTCCCAAAGTTTTTCAACCGCCAGCTCATCGCTGAGGCGCGGGAATACTTTGCGCGCCCAGCCCGGGATCGGGTAGCTGATTACATTCCAGTTGACCGCATTTTTGGATAATAAGCTGCTGAATTGGCTCGTCTTCTGCATGCGTGTTTTCATGGCGATGCCAATCAGCTTCTGATCCTGTTCTTTTAGCAGGTCAGGATCTTCGGCATAGATGCTCAGTAAAGCATGACCGTCTTTGATATGTTGGTAGTAGCCGTCCGAAATCCAGCTGGCAAATTCTTCGAAGGAGTCGCGCGGCGCATACTGGAAGCGCGCCAGCTCGAGCGGGTCGTGCGACCAGATTACCGTTACTAACCTGGCGCTCGCCTGGTAGGCGCTGATGGTAACTTTTTCCACCAGTGGGGCAGCCTCGATCGGCGCCCGGATCAAGAGGCGCTGCGTCGGCTGCAAATTTACCCACATGTTAACGATCAGGTCGGCATATTTCTGCAAGTTGCGATCAAAGTTTTCCAGCATGAGGGGGTCCTTTCATAAACATTTGGTGCGGATCAGGCAAAGCCGGATTACGACGGCCTCGACCCTATGCATGGATTATAGCCACATACCGCTGAAATTCAAGGGTCAACTGGTCGATGCAGGTTGCCGATTGCCAAACGATTTGACATTATCCGTACCCTATAGTAGGGTTAATAAAACAACGCAGGAGACACTATGTACCCATCCGGTTCCACCGTTACAACCATTGCCCAATTGGATGCTTTAATCGATTGGCTCTACCACAATCCGGAGGCACCGGGCAATATCCCTGCGTTATCCTCGGAGATGAAGCAATTATATGCCTTGTGGGCGCAAGGCCAGTCGCTGGAGAGTCAGGGTAATTTTCGCTCCGCCATTGAACTTTATAAGCGTGCCTTGCAGTATGCTCCTGGTTTCGTTAACGCCCGCTTCTCGTGGGCCAGATCGTTGCAAGCCCTCGGGCAATTTTCACAGGCGCTCAGCCAATTAAAAGTCATCACGACATTTTATCCATCTCAAGATAGTGACATTTATATTCAGATGGCGCTGATTTATCGCGAGCTGTCTGATTGGCGAGGTGAAATCCTGGCTTACCGGAGTGCGCTGGAAATAGACCCGCATAATTTATATAGCTGGCTGAATCTGGGCCTGGCTTACCGGCAGACCGGCGAGCTGGAGGCTGCCGGTGAGGCGTTTTCGCAAGCAGTAGCGCGCCTGGATGTAATGATCTCGATCGGTCATCCTCACCAGTATGACCCAGAAGAAGATAAGATTTGCTTTGAAGCCGGTCGTACCGAATTTGCACGCGGCGCGTTGGACCGCTCGGAGCTGCTTTTCCGGCGGGTGTTAACCGTACGCGGCCGCAACCTGGAGCTATGGGGCGATCCTCAGCACAATCCGACGGTATTTTACACGATGCTGTTTCTGGCGCGCATCAATCTGCGACGGGGACAGTGGGATGAAGCGCTGGCGCAATTGGAACCCTGCCTGACGTTTGCTTCCCAGGATCCGACTGTGAACCTGCTGATGGGAAACGCGCGTGCCCAGGGCACGGATCCACTTCCACTGGGCTGGATTTGGGATGAGATGTGATATTTGTCATATATTTTTATATACAAACGAATTGACTCTAACGGATCCTTTTTGCTAAAATGAATTTAAGCAAATCCATCAACCCCTGATGGGGATCCACGCCGGAGAACCAGCCTCCCTGGTTCAGGAGGTGATCATCAGTGACCGTTAATTACCGCCCTATCTGCCTTTGCAGCCGGGGCGATTTGTTT
>JAGDMX010000483.1 GCA_017860725.1 Chloroflexota bacterium
TCGCCAGGGCTTCGTCGACCTGCTCCTGACTCACATTCAGTGGTGGAATAAAGCGGATCACCTGCCCGGCGATGCCCGCCATGTACCCTAGCAGGCCGCGTTCCAGGCAGCTTTGCAGTACGTCAAATGCAGTCTTTCCGTCAGGTATTTTCTTGCCTCCCGGCTCGATCAGCTCCATAGCAACCATCAACCCCACGCCGCGCACATCGCCAATCATCGGATATTCTTGCATGAGCTGGCGGAATCCTTCCAAGAAGCGCTCCCCCATCACCCGGCAGTTCTCCAGCAGATTTTCTTCGCGAATGACATCCAGCGTTGCCAGGGCAGCGGCACAGGCGATTGGGTTCCCGCCAAAAGTGGTTCCATGCGAACCGGCAGACCACTGGCTCATCAGTTCCCGGCTGGCGACCGTCGCACCCAGGGGGAAACCGTTAGCGATGCCCTTGGCAACCGCCATGATGTCCGGTTGCACATCGAAGGTCTGGGCGGCGAACATTTGCCCGGTCCGTCCGAATCCGGTCTGCACTTCGTCCAGGATTAGCAGGATGCCGTGCTGATCACAAACTTCGCGCAGGGCTTGTAGGAAGCGCCTTGGCGGCACGATATAGCCGCCCTCACCCTGTACAGGCTCTACCAGTATCGCTGCCACCTGGGTTGGCGGGATCAGGCGCTCGAAAACTCTCTGCAGACCACCCAGACTCCACGCCAGCACGGACTCTTCATCTTCCCCCAGCGGGCAGCGATAAGGGTAAGCATACGGAGCAAAATATACCGAGGGCACAAATGGCTCGTAATGATTGCGGTACTTGGACTTGACCGAGGTCACAGAAGCCGCGCCATATGTCCGGCCATGAAAGCTGCCTTCGAAGGCGATAATCCCCGGGCGCCCGGTGACGTAGCGCGCCAGCTTGATCGCGCCTTCCACTGCCTCAGCACCGCTGTTGCCGAAGAAGAACATGTTCATCCCGGGCGGCATTACTTTGGGCAGTTCCTCTGTCAGGCGCAGGAGCGGCTCGTGCAGAGTGATGCCGACCGCACTATGCGAGAATTTCTCCATTTGCTCACGGGCTGCCGCCAGGACGCGCGGATGCCCGTGGCCCACATTGGTGACAGCAATCCCAGATGTGAAATCTAGGTAACGCCGGCCATCGGCAGTGTACAGGTAGGCACCTTCTGCCCGCACGGCCGGCAGCAGCGGCCAGTCCTCTGCCAGGCTGGGCACCAGCCGTTGGCCAGCTTGTTGGGCAGCGTCCAGATAGTTGAAAGCATTGTTCATAGATTTACTCCTGTAGGTTAACTTGCCGGGAACTCGCCCGGGTTAAGAATCCCTGCCGGGTCCCAGGTTACTTTTAATCGCCTCATTAGATCGGCGGCCGGACGTGGCGCCCCCCAAGCGTCCATCTGGCGCAGCCATTGGCGCGGAGCGCGCGCCAGGATGGCATATCCCCCGGCAATCTCAGCGCAGCTACGCAGGCCGGCAAGTACCCGGCTGGCCTGCTCTGCATTGTCTGCAGAGAGCGTGGCGATCAGTATACCATTGGCCGCATCCAGGATCAGCGCGCTGCCTGCCAGGTGTGTTTCTGCTACTGGCAAGGTTTCAGCCAGTCGGTTGGGTGGTACACCCATGCGAACGGCAGATGTGCCCCCGTCCAAAATCTCTTCCCATGAGGTGTCAGCATCGACCGTCTCGGTTTCCTGCACCTTTTGCGCGCCTACGTCGATCAGCGTCCGGCGCACATATCCCAATTCGGCTTTTACATCGGCCGGATGCCCCTCAGCCGTGTAACAGATGTTGGTTTCAGGTGCCTGATGAGTAATGATCAACCCAGAGCATATTCGGGTATGTTTCAGGGTTTGTTGAGCCAAGGCTACGGCGGCTACTAGGTTCGGCATATTAACCGCAAGGCTGCGCCGGGCGGCAGGCAGTGGCCAGATTTTCATCGTGACTTCCGCAAGAAGTCCGAGCGTGCCATAACTGCCTATGAATAGCTTGCTCATCGCATAGCCAGCTACATCCTTGACCAACGGGCGGCCGAAGCGCAGCAAGCGGCCATCTGGTAGGGCGACCTGGCAGGCTAGCAGCTGGTCGCGCAGGCTGCCGTATAACATTCGCAGAGGCCCATTGGCGTTGGCTGCGATGGCTCCCCCAATGCTGGCGCCAGGTGTGGTGTGTGTTAATGGGATCCAGAAGCCTTGCTCAGCCAATGCTGCCTGCAGCTCACGAACTGGTGTGCCAGCCAGGGCGGTCACGTACTGGTCATCGGTTGAGAGGCGGCTGATACCCCTCAGTCCGTCCGTGGATAGGCGCACACTATGTGAGCTTACCGCTCCCTGCCAAATAGTGCCTCCACCAGTAATAAAGGTGGGCTGCCGGGCAGCCTGCAGCAGGCGCAACCCTTGTGCAGCTTCGAGAGGGCTGGCAGGCGTGAAGAGTGTTGCGGGAGTCACTCCGGTGGGTGCTGCCTCCCCTGCAGGTGCCTGGAAGTCCGGCGGGAAGATTTTTCCTGGATTGAGCAGCTCGCCTGGATCAAAAGCGTGCTTGACCTCAAGCATGGCGGCGAGTTCATTGGGATTATACATGGTGGATAAAAAGCTGCGTTTCTCCATGCCAATCCCATGCTCGCCGCCAATCGAGCCTCCCATTGCAGCGCAAAGCTCTAGTCGGGAGCGCGGCAGGGTGACATCTAAAGAATATTCATTAGGGCTGATACGTGACATAGCCCCAGCGGCGCTGCGCCGCCCGCGCCATAGCAGCTCTCGCTCTTGTGAGGTGCGGGCTATCTGGATTTCCAGCGGGTAATAACGTTTCACTACTGCGGCAATTTCATCAAGCTGCTCGCTCAGGCTATCCTCACTGCCATCCACATCGAATATCAACATGGCTCCGGCATTGGTCGGGAAGCCAGCCTGCAGGTAAGCTTCTACGATGGTGAGCATGCCACCGTCCATCAGCTCGATCGTAGCCGGCAGGATGCGGGCGCCAATCACGGCGCTGACCGCGGCGCCCGCCTCAGCAACCGAGCGGAAGGTAGCCGTAAGGGTTTTGACTGCTTCCGGTGGCTGTCGCAGCCCAAGCGTCGCTGCTGTGACGATCCCCAGGGTGCCCTCCGAGCCGGTTATCAGCCCTACCAGGTCGTACTCGGGCGGATCAAGTGCTTTTCCCCCCAATTGAACCGCCTGACCATCGGATAGCACCACATCCAACCCCAGCACATAATTCCCGGTGACACCGTACTTCAGGCAGTGTGGGCCACCGGCGTTCTCGGCGATATTCCCGCCCAATGTGCTCACTGACTGGCTGGCAGGATCGGGCGGGTAGTATAAGTTGTAGGGCGCCAGCAGTTTTTGCAAAGAGGCGGTAATCACTCCAGGTTGGAGAGTAACCTGCCGGCTGGCGGCGTCGATTTCCAGCACACTGTTTAGGCGTGACAGGCTGACCACAATCCCGCCGTGGGGTGTCACCGCGCCGCCTGTCAGGCCGGTGCCAGAGCCGCGCGCCGTCAAAGGGATTTTCTCGCCCGCTGCCCAATGTACCAATCGCTGAATTTCCTCGATATTA
>JAGDMX010000109.1 GCA_017860725.1 Chloroflexota bacterium
GTGGTGCGCCAATCGATCAGGCAGTAAGTGAAACCCTCCTGCCGTAGGTAATCAAAGCCAAATTCAGAGATCGCTCGAGTGATTCCCAGGCCGCGGTGTTCAGATCGAGTGGCAGCCGCAGGCAGCTCAGCAGTATGCTCTGGGATGAACATATCGTCCGGGTTGTACTCGGCCGGGTAATACACCTGGAAACCAACCACTTGTGTGCCAATAAAAGCCAGCCACAAGGTGGCGTCCTCATCGTCCAAAACGCCAGCATACATTTGAGGTCGCTCAGCGGCAATCTCTGGGGGCAGCGTTGCCCAGACGGGGGATTGAGTCTGGTATTCAGCGGTGATGCGTGCCATCTCGATGAATGCTTGGCGGTCTTCTGGCACAGCTTGCCGGATCGTGACGCCTGGCAACGGGCTAATCGGGCTAGAGTCGGACTCGAGAATTGGACGCAGGGCGTGGGCTTGCTGCTGGCCGAAGCTGAGGGCATACCAGGTGTCCAGCACCGGTCGATCGACGGTCATAACCTGGATATAGTGGTTAAAACAGCCCAGCGAAAGCCACTCACCGGCAGCAGCAGCATACAGTTCGTGATATAGATCGGCATCCACATCGTCCGCCAAGGCATGGCCGGCAATCCGCATCCAGGCGCTGCGTCCCATAAGCTCATCGAACTGGGCATCGGCAAACAGGTAGCCCAGCATGCGCCCGGCTTCGAAGGCGGTAGCACCGCTGGTCCAGGGTTTGCGCCATTCGGTCAGCAGAGCTTTGCGCGCCTCAGCGGGATCTTCGAAGCGGGCGGGGAGCAGAGGGCAAAGCTGCCGGTGGCGGCGGTGGCGGGCAGCCAGTAGCTCGGCGGCTGGGATAATGTGGTCATCGCAAAAAGGTCTTATGTCCATGGTTAAAACAGGTAGGGAATGAGTAAGCTCAATATGTAAAGCAGAGCGCGCATGTACTTCATAATAAAATTATGGCATCGGTCAGGGGCAGAGTCAAGGAATTGTGAGCGAGAATCCATATATCTCGTTGGCTCGAAAGCAGAATATAATAAAATAAGCCAAGCAAATTATATGGAGTCGTTCTTCCATGCCTAACCTTAACACACCACTCATCGAAACACTCAATTTAGTCAAGCGCTACGGCAGCAAAACTGCTGTCGATCAAGTCAGTCTGACCGTGCATGGTGGTGAAATCTTCGGATTTCTCGGGCCGAACGGCGCTGGAAAAACCACGACGATCAAGATGATCGTCGGGCTGCTTCAGCCTACTTCCGGATCGGTGAAGGTGGCGGGTTACGACGTCCAGGTGCAGCCACTTCCAGCCAAGGCAGCCAGCGGATACGTGCCGGACGAACCTAATCTGTATGCCAAGCTGAGCGGGCGGGAGATGCTGCGCTTCGTCGGTGACCTTTATGGCGTGGAACGCAGCCAGGTCGAACGCCGCATCGACGAGTTGCTACGCCTGCTCGACCTGACGCAAGCCGGTGATGACACGATTGATTCGTACAGCCACGGCATGCAGCAAAAGACAGCTATCGCGGCTGCGCTAGTGCACGATCCAAAGGTGCTGGTGCTGGATGAGCCAACCGTCGGTCTAGACCCCAAGTCGGCGCGCCTGATCAAAGATATCTTGCGGCAGTTGGCAGACCGCGGTGCGGCCATCTTTCTCTCCACGCACATTCTGGAGATCGCCGAACGGATGTGTGACCGGATCGGCATCATTTACCAGGGACGCCTGATCGCAGCGGGGACAATGGACGAGCTGCGGGCGCATGGCCAGGCCGAAAGCAGCCTGGAGGACATCTTCCTGGGGCTGACCGGCGGCGCGGAGTATGCTGAGATTGCCGAGGTGCTGGGATGACTGCGGTGAACACAACTTTGCCAGCACATCCTTTGTGGGACTATGTTTGGAAGCTGCTTAAGCTACGGGTACAAATTGCTCTGCGGCAGTTTCTGCACGCTCCAAAATCCAGGAAGATCGGGATGGCGATCCTGGCTGTGCTCTTTGTGGGGTTCCTGGGCTTTTTGTTCTTCTCGAGCTGGTGGCTGCTCAACTTCCTGACTTCGTCGAAACTGGCCGAGCTGGCTGGCGATGCGAGCGGATTTCTCAACAGCCTACCGGTCATGCTGATGAGTGTGGCATTCCTGGGCATCTTGCTGACCAGCTTCGGGGTGCTGCTGCAGGCATTGTACCTGGCTAAAGACATGGATTTTTTGTTGGCTGCCCCAGTCCCTATCCGGGCGGTATTTATCGCCAAGCTGCTGCAAGCCATCCTGCCCAACCTGGGTCTGATCAGCCTGTTTGCCCTGCCAGTACTGTTTGGACTGGGCGTTTCCGCCGGGTATTCCTGGCTGTATTATCCAATGGTCGTGATTACACTGGCGGCGCTAGCCCTGGCAGCGGCCGGCATTTCCAGCCTGCTGGTGATCGGGGTGGTGCGTTTATTCTCTGCCCGCCGGGTGGCGGAGGTGCTGGGCTTTATGGGAGCGATCCTGGCGATGCTGTGCTCGCAATCTGGGCAGCTGGCCAACTTCGATGAAATGAATTCGGAACAGGCGCAGGCCGCCATGCAGCTTGCCACCCGCTACAACACTCCCTGGCTGCCGCTCGCCTGGCCCGGGCGCGGTCTGGTCGCCCTGGGTGAAGGTAATTGGGGTCAGGCGCTACTGTTGCTTGGCTTCACCCTGGGGCTGGCAGCGGTGATCTTTGCTGTAGCACTGGTCACTGCGGAAAGGCTGTACTACACCGGCTGGGCCAGCATGCAAGTAGTATCAACCAGGAAGAAGCCTGCACGCCAGCGAAGAGCGACACCTGGTGAGCCTACACAGGCATCACTTCTAGAACGGGTGGTCCGCCTGTGGGTACCAGGCCCGGTGCGCGCGTTGATGGTCAAAGATTACTATGTCCTGCGCCGCGATTTGCGTAACCTGTCGCAACTGGTGACCCCGCTGATCTTTGGCATTATCTACGCCTTTATCTTGCTGCGCGATCCCCAGATAATCTACGGGCGCGGCGAGATGCCGGAGTTCATTTACCAGGCGGCACAGAATCTGTCATTGTATATCAACGTAGGTTTATCGCTGTTTGTTGGATGGATGCTGGTAGCCCGGCTGGCGGGGATGGGCATCGCTCAAGAGGGTAAGAGCTTCTGGATTTTGAAGACTGCCCCGCTTAAAGTAAGCTACTTGATCGCCGCCAAGTTCCTGGTGGCATACCTGCCGGCGCTCTTGATTGGATGGATCTTCCTGCTGGCGCTGGCAATCATCCAGCAATCGGCGCTGTCGATTCTGTGGTTTACCATGCCGGCAGTGGCGCTGCTGATCGCCGGGAATGTGGGCATCAACCTGTCTTTTGGGATCACAGGCGCCAACCTGGATTGGCAGGACCCGCGCCAGATGCAGCGCGGCACCAGTGGCTGCATTTCCTCGATTGCATCATTTATTTACCTGCCGCTGGGATTTCTGTTATTTTTCGTCCCGCCACTTGGATTTTCTTTATTTGGACTGCCAGGGTGGGTTGGCCAGCTGGTTGGTTTGGTGCTGGGGGGAGTTTTCAGCTTGGCATGCACCATCATCCCACTGCGATTGGTCAGCGAGCGGGTGATGCAGCTGGGCGAAGCCTGATTTGTCTCGCTGCTAGAGAGATGCTGCTCCGGTAGGCCGGATTTCTTACCCGGTAGTTTCTACTTATTGCGGCCGAAGATGCGTAGCAGTAGCAGGAACAGATTGATGAAGTCCAGGTATAGCTTGAGGGCACCAATGATGGATGCTTTTTGAGCAGCTTCGCCATCGGCGCTAACGACCAGGCTCATGGCTTTCAGCTTCTGGGTATCGTAGGCAATAAGCCCAATGAAGACCACAATCCCGACCAGTGTAACAATCCAGTAAAGAGCTGAATTCTGGAAGAACAGGTTGATTAATGAGCCGATCACCACGCCGATCAATCCCATGAAGAGCAGGCTGCCCCAGGAAGTCAGGTCGCGTTTGGTGGTGTAGCCAAAGAGACTCATGATGCCGAACATACAGGCGCAGATCAGGAAGGTTTCGACAATCGACGAGGCTGCGTAGATCAGAAAAATGACTGAAAGAGTGACTCCATTCAGGAGGGCATAGCCGATGAAGCTCAGGCTGGCAACCGCGGGGGACATGCGGTTGAGGGCGGCTGTTAGAAAGATGACCAGGCCAAATTCAGCGATAATCAAGCCAATGAACAGCCAGATATTTGTCGTGACAGCGGCCAGGATGGCGGGATTAAGTACAGTGAAGAGCGAAGCCCCAGTCGTAATTAACAGGCCAAGCGTCATCCAGGCAAAGACGCGCGTGATAAAACTCCGTTGGGTTTCTTCCACCATTTGGGGGGAAAGGATTGTGGAAAGGTCGGATTGGTTCATCAGGTACCTCGTTACGATATTTTGACTGGTCAGCCTTTTACAAATCTGGAAGGTGTTTCTAAGTAGTTAGATTGCGATAAATTTGATTATACCACTTACCCATACCATAATCGGTTAGTGGTGTAGAGGGCGTTGACAATCAGCCAGACACCATCTACATTTACTAGGTGAAGATAGTCGATGAACTTGGGATTCTCGGCGCGCACACTGGCAATATCTTCATAGATGTCCAAGATCGTGATGTGGTAGACCTGCTTATCAGGGGGCAGGCCCCGACCAGCGCCTTGGCGGGTGCCTTCAATCATGTCTTCCTGGGTCAGGTCATAAAGATAAGCTTCACCGGTATCGGTATCTCGTTTTATCCTGCGTTTGGCCAGACCGGGATGCAGGGCGCGCGCCATCTTGACCGGGTCGCCATCATACCAGCCTTCACAGTAATCCAGAGCGGCGCGTAAAATAGCCTGGCGGTCATCCAGAGAGGTGTTCATCGCTCGCTCCTTAGTTCAGAAGGAATCTCAATGGTATTTCTACACGCGCCCGCCAGGCGGACTCGTTGTGCTCTGCGTTCTCGAACTTAAAGGTGATCCAATCCTGTCCGGGCTGGTAGCCGTGTTGGAGCAGGATGGCATCGAAACGGAGCTGATAAGGCTCGTACAATGCATCCAGGGTAGCGGTGCCGTAATCGAAATACAGCCGGCAAGTACCGGGCGGAGGCAGGCGAGCACCCAGGTAATCCACTAGAAGGTCACCGCCAGCAGGCCAGTGGGTAGACAGGCAGCCGGCCCGGCTGAACACCTGCGGATATTCTTCCAAGGCATACAGGGAGGCAAGTCCGCCCATGCTAGAGCCCATCACGAAGGTGTGTGATTGGTCCGGCAAGGTGCGGTATTGTTCATCGATACAGGGTTTCAGTTCTTCAACTAGGAAGCGCAGGTAGTCATCCGAGCGGGAGGATATGCCTTGCTCCTGGATAAATCGAGCGCGTAGCTCCTGGCCTTCAGGAGCCTCCAGCAGCTTTTGCGGCATGTAGTCCGGCCAGCGGCGAGGGCCATTCCACACGCCCACCACGATCGCCCCGCGGGTATAGCCCTGTTGGATCAGGCGGGTGATGGCTTCGTCGATGCCCCAATCGTTACCGGTGAAGGCGATGGCGGAATCGAACAGGTTCTGCCCGTCGTGCATGTAGATGACCGGGTAGCGGGCGGTGAGATCCTGGTCGTAACCGGGCGGGGACCAGATATCCACATTGCGCGGCTCGAAGTATCTGGATGGGAAGGCGGTGTAGCGCTGGATGACACCACTGTTGTCAGATAGGGGAATATATCCCATTAAATGACAGTTTCGACCACTACTGGCAATATCTCCTCAGGCCGTGAGGCAGATTCGGCCTGCTCTTTGAGCTGGATTTGCCGGTGACCAGTGCGATAAAGCTGTACATGCTGTGCATAAAATTGACGGATAGGCTCCATGTCCACTGACAGGTCGCCGGTAGGTATGAGGCCGGGAGCAATCCCCAGGATCCGCCGGGCCTGATCGATGTAGCCAAAGGCAATCGGGACTTTGGCTCCCAACGCCATGAAGTAAAAACCTGTTCGCCAGTAGGTTACCTTGGAGCGAGTACCTTCTGGTGCAATCGCCAGAACTAGGCGCGGCTGGTGATCGAAGATCTCGACCATTTGATCGACAAAATTATTGGTGCTGCTGCGATTTACCGGTATGCCACCCAGCCAGCGCAGGATAATTCCGAATGGCGGACGAAAGAGAGTCTCTTTTCCAATGAAATGCATGGGGATATCCGCCGCATATTTTAGTAGTACGGCGAGCACTCCATCTTTGTTGCTGGTGTGCGGCGCGCCGATTAGCACATACCTGGGTGACTCTGGCAGGTTTAGCTCCAGTTTCCATCCTAACAGACGCAGGATCCAGCGCGCCAGATGGGACTGCCAGGGCAGCCGGGCTGTGGGTTCGCGATTCGTCATGTACTTGTGTATTCCATTTGATGAAGTGAATTGCGTGAGATTATAAGCCCATTCTGGTGAGTGTAAGATTATAAAAACTGGGTTATATTAATCAGAATCTCAGCGTTCGAAGCCACCGGACTCGAGCCCCTGGTTGACCAAGTTGAGATAGACCAGATAGTCCAAATCACCCGGGGAGTAGTTGAAACTGGTCAGGAGAACAGCGGCTTCACTACGGTGCTGAGTAGCGTGGTTAACCTGGTGAATCATTAATTGCCAAAGTGGATAGGAAAAGGACTCACCACGCGTATTGAAATAGTGAATATTCTGCTTGAGAGCAGATTCTCCGAGATGATGTAAAAAGGCCTGTGTCTCCGCTTCGACCTGGGTCCAGCGGATGCGCAGGGTTTCCAGGGTGGGAAAACCTTGCGCATCGAACATGGAGGCAGGGGAGACACCCTGCCAGCGGGACAGCCAGATCCATTGCGCGCTCAGAGTGTGCACCAGGATATCGCGCAGCGAGCCCAACCCTGCGACCGGTTGGCGTTTGAGCTGCACGGGTGTAAGCTGATCTGCCACCAGCAAGATGCGGGCGTTAGCCCAGGCATTATAAGAATACAGGTTGCGTAAAAAGTTGAGGTGCATGGCTGGTCAGGAATTAGGGGACGGGGATACGAGAAAATTCCTTAAGAAAGATTTCCTGGTCCTCGGCCTCGTGGATCGCCTCACCCAGCTCGCGAGCAAGCCGGTAGTAGTGGGCATGACTCTCCCGGTCACCGCTGACCGCGGCAGCCAGAGCGACCTCCAGGTGAGCAAAAGCCAGGTCCCAATCTTCTCCGTTGCCGGCCTGGAAGTAGGGTAGGGCGCTATGGGCATATTGCATAGCCTGTTCGCCCTGGCCGAGCATGGAGTGGGTGTGTGCCAGGAGGAGTACAGCGCGTGCCTGGTTAAGCTTGGGTCCAATCTTGAACCAGTGGTAAGCAGAGGCATAGGCAACGAAGAGCATATCAGCGCCTTCAGCGGCGGTACGCTCTGGCTTGGAGATCAGATCCCAAGCGGTGTTGTTACACTCGACAGCGAACCAGCGGTGCCATTGATCAATGTTCTCTTGTGAAGCTCGTTCTGTCATGATATATTTCCTCCTGTCCTAGATAAAGCTCTGGTCACAAACCGGTCTCAGTGAGAAACCAGTTCGTGATAGCCCGGGTGGTTGTGC
>JAGDMX010000484.1 GCA_017860725.1 Chloroflexota bacterium
CCGGTTGTGCTCGCAGGAACCCCGGTCGTCGCTGTAATCGTCGGTGTGATTACCTGCGTAGCGGAGATTTCCGTTGAAGAGGTGATCGCCATTGATGTAGCTTCCATGTCTTCAAAGCTTCCAGCCAACGCAGTGGTTGGCTCCACGCATTCAGTCGCAACAACCCTGCAGATCCCATTCTTTGTCCCGGATGGGATTTCCGTTTCAACAGCAGCGGTTGGGGTGACCTCCGGTTCGGCAGTAGGTTCGGGCGTGACTAGGGCCATATATGAGGCGATCTTTTCCTGGCTGTCATCGGGGTGGCACAAAAAGCAGGCGGTTCCAGCCTCCAGCGGGTTGGAAATCTGTCCTGCATGGGCGGTTTCCTGAGAGGTGGCGGAAGGGTCGCCGCCATGGCAAGCTTCACACCCCAAGGTGTTGTGCTGGATGTGCCATTGGCCCTGGGTTCGGACCGGATTTTTCGCCTGAGTGGTTCACTAGCATGGCTGTGAAAATCAGCATAAGCCCGAGAGCAATCCAAATCATTAAACGAAACTTCATGTTTTTCTCTCTTTTTATTTTTCGCCGTGAACACAAAAGTGTTGGCAAAATCGAACAAGACTCTCTTATACCAATATTCGAGGCTTTAGCTGGGCGATTTTCGAGTGTCTGACAGGCTGAAGCCTTGAATACAGCATATTCATGTCTAAATGAACCGGTCGCCGGGTTTTATCCTACCGGCTGCAATGAAATCAACGGCATTGATCTTGCCTTCTCCAGCTGGCTGTAAGCGTTGTAAGAGCAAAGCTCCACCTTGGGCTGCCAGGAGTACGCCATCCGCGCGGATTTCCAGCACCTCGCCAGGAGTGCGATCGTGAGCGTACTCCAGCTTTCGGCAGTCGAACAGCTTGACCCGCGCGCCGTTCAACTCGGTATGGGCGCCGGGCTGCGGGTTGGCGCCGCGGATCAAGTTGTACACCTGCCCCACGGGCTGGCTCCAATCAATGGCGGTGCGCTCTTCGGTGCACAGCAGCTCATAGGTGGCCTGGCTCTCATCCTGGACGAGGCGCGGTGCTTTACCTTCTCGCACCAATTGGACCGCTTCGACCAGCGCCTGCACCCCTAATGGGAATAGCTTTTTGAAATACAGCGAGCCGGTGGTGTCATCCGCCGCGATGGTCACTTCTTTCTGCAAAAGCACCGGCCCGGTGTCGATGCCCTTATCCGGAAAGAAGATACTTAACCCGGTGACGGTTTCTCCCATGATGATTGCCCAGTTGATGGCGCTGCCACCACGGTGGCGGGGGAGCAGCGAGGGGTGGTATTGGATGCTGCCCAATGGAGGAGCGTCCAGAATGCGCTGCGGCACAATATCGGTGACAAACGCCATCACGTTCAAGTCGGGCCGGAAACGGTCGAACGCTTCGCTCACTTCGGGATCGCGCATTTTGCGCGGCTGGACCACCGGGATGTGATTTCCCTCGGCCAGCAAGCGTAAACCGCTGGGTTTTTCGGGCGGGTCAGGGGGACAGAAGACGACGACAACTTGTTCACCGGCTTCCATCAGCGCTGCTAACACTTTTTCGCCAAAGGCAGCCTGGCCCATTAATGCGATGCGCATAGCTGCTCCTATTTCTTCAATAAACCGCGCGCTCGCCAGTCGGCAACACTGCTTTCCAGCCAGGACTGGAGGTCAGCTCCGTGAGCCAGGGTAGCCAGGTCGGCAGCCAGGTTGTCCGGCTCTACCAGCACGACCCAACCCTTGCCGTATGGATCGCTGTTGAGCAGTCCCGGGTTATCCATAATTTCGTCGTTTACTTCCACGACGGTGCCGCCAAGTGGTAGTCGTAGAGGGCCAACATACTTGCCAGCTTCCATGGTGCCGAAGGGGCGCAGCGTGGCAATCAGTCGACCGGGCGGCTTGATGCGCAGCGCTGTGATGACCTGGGCCGAAGCCTGGGCGACGTCATCCAGGCCGATGCGCACGGTATCGCCTTCCACTCGCACCCATAGGTGATCCTCTTTTTGATAGTACAACTCATCCGGTAAATTGAAAGAATCTAACGTGGCCATGTACAGCTCCTTTCTTATGAGACATCTATCGAACGCGCTACAATTTCGGTGATATCCAGGACTTTCATTTCCGGCTTGACTTTCTTCATGCCTTCTTCCAGCACGCGCGTGCACTGTGGGCAGGCGGTGGCCAGCAGCGCCGCGCCAGTCTCGCTGAGCTTGCTCGCCGTGGCCTGGCCGACTTGCTTGACGCCCTGCGGGTTGACCATTTCCACGTCGCCTCCCCCGCCGCAGCACAGACCGCTCATCCGCCGTTCAGATACCTCGCGCAGCTCGATACCCGGGATGGCGCCCAGCACTCCCCGTGGGGCTTCGAAGACGCCGCCGGTGCGTGCCAGGTCGCATGGGTCGTGATAAGTGACGCTGGTTTTGAAATCTTTTAGCTTCAGCCGTCCCTGCTCGATCAGATGGACGATCAGCTCGGTGGAATGCAGCAGGCGTACTCCGGGTATCCGCTCGTGGTATTCTTCCAGCCACATCAGCCGGCAGGCCGGACAGGTGAAGACCACCGTGTTAGCTCCGCTGGCCCACACCGCAGCGATGTTTTTGCGGATCAGTGCCTCAGCGTCGGCTTTCATCCCGGCCGCGCGCAGTGGAAAACCGCAGCAGGCTTCTGATCCGCCCAGGATGGTGAAATTGACCCCGGCGGCGTCCAAAATGTGCACAAACGACTCGGCGATGCGCTGGGCGCGTGGTGCGAAGGACGAGACACAGCCGACGAAGTACACTACATCCGCATGCTTGCGCTGGTAGAGGTCATCCGGCGGATCATCCATATAATCCACCCAGCCGGCGCGCTCGTCCGCCGGAAAGCCAAACACGTTGTCATCTTTTTGTACTGTAGTGCGCATCCGATTCAGGTTGTCGGGCACGGCGCCGGCTTCAGCCAGCCGGTCGCGCAGCTCATGCAACAATGGGCCGATAGCGATACCCATCGGGCAGGTCACCGAGCAGGCCGCGCGGACCGGTTTTTCAAGGTGCAAACCGACCTTGATTTTACCCAGCAAGGTCGATTGCTGTTCGTACGCCCGCCGCAGCAGGTCAAGTTTCCAGATCGGAGCCACCTGTGGGTCCTTGCTGGCGGCATAAAATGGACAGGCGGCGGCGCAGATCCCGCAGCGTGTGCAGGCTTCTAACTGCGCGGCCGCCCAACCGCCGATATCCCTGGCCAGGTATTCCAAGGGTGTCACTTGATCTAATTTCGTTATTTCACTTGTCATATTTTTACCATTTTAACAAGCCGCAGTAGATAGGTTTAATAGCTGTTCTAACACGGCTGATTGTGCACGCAGCATCCTTCGCCCAAAGACTGCTGAGAAAGCCTGGACAAGATCAGCTTCCAAAATCTGCATATCGATTCGATGACCCAGCAAGGATTGCATCGAAGTCACACCACGATCAGATATACCACAAGGGGTGAATAAGTCAAAATAGGCTAGCTCAGTATTGGCGTTTAGGGCGAGTCCATGCATGGTCACATCCTCGCGTACACCAATCCCGATCGCGCAAATTTTGCGCTCACCCACCCAGACGCCAGGATAGCGTTCGTCTCGTCCGGCCTGGATACCCCAACCAGCCAGGGTGCGGATGATGGTTTCTTCCAGCCGCCACAGATAAGTATGCAGATCACGATCAGGTAGCTTAAACACTGGATAAGCCACCAACTGCCCTGGGCCATGAAAGGTAGCTTTGCCGCCCCGGCTGGCCTCACACAGTTCGATGCCCATCGCACCGAGTTGACTGGGTGTAACACGTAAGTCTTCCAGACCGCCAGATACGCCTGTCGTGATTACCGGTGGATGTTGCAGCACGATCAAGGCATCTTCGATTTCATCCTGTATCCTTGCATTCCGGAGCTGTTCCTGGATTTCCAGGGCTGGCTCATAAGGGACGGTATCCAATGAATACAGTACGATGGGCTGAGCCACTTCTACCATTTTGGAATATACAGCGCCTGTCCCGCGAACGCGCGCCCGCCTTCGACCATACTCTCGCACAGTGTGGGATGGCCGCGGATCGCCCAGGCGAAATCTTCGGCCAAGGCTTCCATCTGGATCGCGAAGGCTGCTTCTCCGATCAGCTCGGTGGCGCGATGACCGACAATGTGCACGCCCAGCAGCTTGCCATGCTTCTTTTCGAAGACCAGCTTAATGCCGCCAACGGCTTCATCCAGGGTCATCGCGCGCACGTTGGAAGCCAGGGAGATATTGGCGATTTCGACTTCGTGACCCTGGTCTTCGGCGTCCGTTTCCGAAAGGCCAACGCAGGCCACTAGATACAACGCGGCATACTTCGTAAATCCTGGCGACGGTTTTTCCCGAGTGCATTCTCAGCCGCCAGCAGTCCTTGCAACGTGGCTATATATGAATACATCGGCGGTCCGGCCAGGTCTCCGATTGCGTAGATGCTCGCCAAGTTGGTCTGGCAGCGATCATTGATCTGCACCGCGCCATCGGCCACCTTGACGCCCGCGGCTTCCAGGCCTAGACCTTCGAATGCCGGGGTATGCCCGGCCCACAAGACGCGCTCCACGGACAGGCTGGTCTCGCCCTTGCGCTGGCTGACCACGATGCGAGCCTTGTCGCCTTCAGCCACGGCTGAGCGTACGCTGGCGCCGGTCAAAATCTGTACGCCTTGCTCACCCAGAACGCTCTGCAGACGCTGGCCGACCTCGTAGTCTTCTTCAAGCAGCACGTTAGCGCCCTGGGCTACCAGGGTAACTTTACTGCCCAGCAGGGCAAAGTATTGCGCAAACTGCACTTCGATGCCGCCGCTGCCCCACACGAGCAAGCTTTCGGGTGCG
>JAGDMX010000485.1 GCA_017860725.1 Chloroflexota bacterium
GTCATTAAGGAATAGCTCGCCCAGGTCAGCGCAGCCCCGGCAGCCAGCAGGTAGCCCTTCAGGTTGGCCAAATCCAGGCTAAGCTGGCCGCCAGTTAAGATCAACCCGGCCCCGGCCAGGCCTACCGCCGCGCCCAGGATGTGGTGCGGCCGCAGGGCATATCCCGGCAAAAATAGCGGGGAGAGCAATACGATCAGCAGAGGCCACAGGTAGTTCATCAAGTTTGTCTCGACCGGTGGGGCATATTTGAAGGCCGAAAAGTATAGAAAGTGATAACCAAAAATCCCGCCGATGCCAACCAGGAAAGTTGCTAGGGGGACGTGCCACAGGCGGATACGGATTGTGCCAATCAGCCCGCTAACGCATAGGGCAATTCCCACTACCAGGAAAGGCGATAAGTGATTGACACGTGCTCCCAGGTATGCCAGGAAGCTCCACAGGAAAACAGTGGTAAGCGCCAGGAAGGTGGCTGCTGCCGGCATCAGGCCTGTTTAATATTCAGGTCGTTAACGAAGAACAGCATTTCCAGATGCAGCTTGCGTTCCGCCTCCGAGTAGCCATCCGAGACGTGATGCAGTGTGCTCATAAAAGTATCCTGTTTGCGACCGTAGAGCTTGGTAGAATTCAGGAATCCTGTCGCCGCTACCGACAGTCCTACCTCTGGCGGGGCAATAATATCCAGGTCGCCGACAAAGCCGATGACCCGGATGGTGGTTTCTCCGCCTGGGAACGACGCCTCCGTTAGATCCAGCCGGATATCACCAACGAACATCCAGATTTCTTCATTGGCGACGTCCCAGTTGCCGGATCGCTTCACGCCGCCAAACAGGCGCAGGTTGATCTCCGAACCGGCCGTACGAAATCTCGGACCCACCAGCATAAAGATGCCGACCAGGATCAAGGCGATTGGCCAGCAGAACTGCCAGAAGCTGATATCGAACAGGTTTTCGATCAGCAGCAAGAGACCAAAAAAAAGTACCAAGCTGCCAAGGATCATCTGCAATCGTTTGGACATCGGAGCCTCCTTACTCTGGAATCGTTTTCCAACCGCGCTGCCGGGCGATTGCCGCCAATTGATCATCCGGGTACACGGAGACGGGATTACCGACCATTTCGAGCAGTGAAAGATCGGCGATAGAGTCGGCGTAGGCCGCACTACCAGCCAGGTCTATTTTAACACCTAGTGCCTGTAAGTATTGTAAAGGCAGGGATGCCTTGAATTGATCGATGCAAACCGGTTTTTGGTAACCGCCTGTATAACGCCCGTCCCGCAGGATATAACGCGTACCAATGGCGTATTGAACACCAAGCTCTTTGGCGATGCGCTCCATCAGCGGGGTGGGACCGGAGGAGACCAACATAACCAGGTCGCCGGCCGCCAGGTGTTCTTTCAGAATGTGGAGGATATCCTGCCGCCACACTTCGCTGAGAAATTCGGTTGTCGCCCAATCCCAAACCTGCTGCGCCTGGGATTCGGTGTAGCCACGGATGTACCAGGCCAGGTGAGCCGCCCAGGGAGCGCGAAAAGCACTCTCGGATATCAAGCCGGCTCGCCGTAGATAATACATTGGGTAGTGTATGCCCAGGTAAGCCAGGTGGGTCTTCCGGCGCAGTCTCTTCTGGTGGAAATACTCCAGAATACCCTTCCAGGTGTGCTCGCTGGTCAGGGTGCCATCGACATCGAAGAAAGCGGCCTTGACCTGAGGGGCGGAAGCTGCCTGACTGTTTTGGCTGTTTTCATCAGGGGTCGTCATTCGGTGCCGACCTTAGAGTTGATAGAGCGCTCCGTATTTGTTCTTAAGATAGCTGATATAAGGATCGATGCGAATCGGCCCGCCCGTGACGCGTTCTACCAGCTCAGCAGTTGAGTATTTGCGTCCATGCTTGTAGATATTTTCAATCAGCCAGCCGCGCAGCGTGTCAAATTGGCCTTTGGCAATCTCCGCTGGTATCTCAGGATGGGCTTGAAGCGCCGACTGGTAGAACTGGGCTCCCAGGATGTTGCCAATGGTGTAACCCTGAAATGCCCCACCGATCCATCCACCATACCAGTGTACATCCTGCAGCACGCCATCCCGGTCATCCGGGGCGCGGATGCCCAGGTCGCTCTGGTAGCGGGCATGCCAGGCCTCCGGCAGATCGCGCACCGCCAGGCGTCCGTCCAGCAGTGCCAGCTCCAGATCAAAGCGCAGCATGACGTGCAAGTTGTAGGTAACTTCATCGGCATCTGTGCGGATCAGGGATCGCTCGACTTTATTGATGGCTTTGTAAAATGTTTCTAATGAGACCTTGCCCAATTGCTCCGGGAAAGTCTGCTGCAGGCGTGGGTAAAAATACTCCCAAAAGCCAAAGCTGCGACCGACCAGGTTCTCCCAGGTGCGCGATTGGCTTTCGTGTACGCCAGCTGAGGTGCCGTTTGCCAGCGGTGTCCCCTCCAGGTCCATGCGGATACCTAGCTCGTACATGGCATGCCCGGCTTCGTGAATAACGCTGAACAGGTTCTCACCCAGATAGTCCTCCTGTACCCGGGTCGTGATGCGAATGTCGCCCAGCGAGAACTTGGTCATGAAGGGATGGTGAGTTTTATCAATCCGGCCGCGCTCAAAATCGTAACCGATCTGCCTGGCGACCTCGGTGGCAAAAGACAGTTG
>JAGDMX010000486.1 GCA_017860725.1 Chloroflexota bacterium
ACCTAAATCGCCGATCCTGCCTCAAAGGTATTGGCCGGCAGCTCGATATTGTTGATGGCAAACTTGTCGGCAAATTTAGGCCGCAGCCCGGTCGCCTTAAGCCTGCCGACCACACGTCCATTCTGGATGCCGGTTTGCTCGAATTCGAACAGATCCTGCATTACGATGCTATCACCTTCCATCCCCTGGACTTCGGTGACATGCACCACCTTGCGGGTACCATCCCGCATACGCTCCATATGAATCACCAGGTCAATGGCCGAGGCTACTTGCTCACGAATTGCCTTGAGGGGTAGCTCCATACCTGCCATAAGCACCATCGTCTCGATACGGCGCAATGTATCGCGTGGGCTGTTCGAGTGGATGGTTGTGAGCGACCCGTCGTGACCGGTGTTCATCGCCTGCAGCATATCCAGTGCTTCGGCACCGCGCGCCTCACCTACGATGATCCGGTCCGGGCGCATACGCAGGGCATTAATCACCAGCTGGCGGATGGTGATCTCGCCTTTGCCTTCCACATTGGGTGGTTTATATTCCAGGCGCAGAATATGCTCCTGTTTAAGCTGCAATTCGGCCGTATCTTCAATCGTGATGATCCGTTCCCGGTTGGGGATGAACTGCGACACGACATTCAATAAAGTGGTTTTTCCCGAGCCGGTACCACCGGAAATAATCATATTGATTCTGGCTTCGGAACATGCCCTGACAAAATTGACCAGGCCTTGGGTCATAGTGCCATTAGCAATCAAATCCTGGGCTGTGTAGGGGGTCGCTGCGAATTTACGGATGGTCAGCAGAGGTCCCGATAGAGAAAGCGGAGGGATTGTGGCATTCACACGGTAGCCGCTAGGTAGACGCGCGTCTACCAGCGGTTGAGATTCATCCACGCGCCGCCCGAGTGGGGACACGATGCGGTGGATAATCCGCATCAGGTGGGCATCGTTTTCGAATACAACATTAGTTTTTTCGATGAGACCGTTGCGCTCGATGTAGATCTTATGCGGACCGTTGCACATAACTTCGGTGATGGTTGGATCTTGCAGGAGCGGCTCAATCGGCCCATAACCCAGAATATCCGAGATGATCCATTCGAGCAACCTGGTACGCGTGTTGCGTGTATAGATCAGCCGCTCTTCTTCCAGAACCTGGTTGAAGAATGTTTCGATCATCTGGCGCATCTGCGCCTGGCTGATATTGCTGATATCTCCCTGGGTCTCGTTCAACAGCTTACGCTGCACCAGATCTCGGATCTGGTAAATCTCTTGGGGTAATCCCCCCGCGCCGTCCACCCCAGCGGTAACTTGTTCGGCTGCCGTTGGAGCACCAGGGCGACCACTGATAGCAGGTCGATTTGTAAACATACCGATACTCCTAAATTTCTACTCCAGCGATTATGGAGAGTCCTGGATGATTGGGATTACAATCCGTTCGCCAATCTCCAACTGACCGGGATCGCTCAAGTCATTAGCCTGTAGGATGGCACTGACAGTAGTATTATACTTATTTGCCAATTTGGCAAGATAGTCGCCTTCTTCTACTACATGGGTAAGGGTTCGGAACTTGGTGGCAATCAGCTCCATAGCCCCGTGGTAGAGGCTGTAGGCATACTCGTAACTCCCACGGGCAATATATTGCTCGGCATTGGCCACAGCCAGGGCCAGCTCGGGATCTAAAATTACACTTTCCGTAAGGTTAGCCTCGTTTAAAGCGGCGCGATACTGGAAGACGGCACCTTGCTGGTTACCCATGATGCCCATCACATCGCCAATTTTCTTCTGCCCTTCGAACAACCGAAAGCGTGCCTCGGGCGTCAGCTCGGCGATGGTCACGGCTGACTGGTAATCTTCCAGGGCGCGTTGTGTTTTTCCGGCGCGCAGCAGCACATCACCTCTAAGGATGTAAGAATCGTACAAGGCTTGCCGTGCGGTTCCGTTGGCAAAGCCGGCATCTTGATTGTAAACAAAAGACAGTTTCTCGATGGCTGCATCCAGGTTGCCGCGAATGAAATCGTCCTGCGCCAGCACAAACGCACGCGCCATTTCCCGCTGAGCTTTGAGGGTTGCATCATCCGGCCTCAAGCTCTGCGCGGCGGCCAGGTATTCATCTACTTTTTGCAGCACATCCAACGAGTCGGCCTGTCCTAGCAGCGATTTTTCGACCAATTGGATGAAGTAATTATAGAGGCGGTCGCCAACTGTCTGGCGTGCTTCTGCCATCTCCTGCAATACATCCTTGTTCTGTGGGCGCAGAGCCAGGGCCTTGGTGAAATAATCCTGGGCTTTTAATAATGCTTCCAGCGATTCAGGCTCGTTGTCCAGGACAGCTTGCGCCCCATTGAGATAGCTGTTAAAAAGGCGCTCCTCCACCAGGGCTTGCTGATAGGTAGGATCGAAGGTGCGGACTTCTTCATACTTCGTGATTGCTTCTTCCCATAATCCTTGGGCTACCAGGTCGTCACCGACTTTGATGTTATCGGTGAGCAGATACGCCCGCTGGATTTCTTTCAGCTGCAGGGAAACATCTTTATAACCTGAATGTTTAGCATCCAGGTCTTTAAATATCCCCAACGCCCCGATCAAGTCCCCGGCAGCTTTTTTCTGCATGGCATCATCATAAGTTGCCTGAAGCTGCTCCAGCTCGGTCAG
>JAGDMX010000110.1 GCA_017860725.1 Chloroflexota bacterium
CCCATCCGGGGTGCGCACGAATGATTGCAACCCGGGCACTCTGAGATGATTTACATTTTGATCCAGGATATTCTGCAATCGTTGGGCGGTCTGATTGTCCAGGCTACCCCAATCGGTGATCGTCCGATTGGATGGAGGGTTATAGGGGGGCACCCGGCGGGTGAGGCGTAAAGCGACAACCGCGACTAACACGAGAGCGATCAGGAGACCAGTAATCAATTTCCAGTTCACATTTGGCATGGGAACCCTCCTGGGATGAGATATTATTGAGGAGCGGTGAAACTGCAAAGGGATACTGAATATTTTACCCGAATACTCTCTATATTTAACGTCCACACGAGATAAAACAAGAGGTGTTCTGGGATTATTTAGGGCGGCGGAGCCGCCCTAAATAATCCCAGAATCTCTTAATCCCGATTTTCGGTTACCAGTTGACCGGTTTCAACACTGGGCCGACGATATGGCTGCCGCCATGCTGCGAGTCATGCAGGAAATGGCCGGAATACCACAGGACGACATCCTGGTTCTCGATCATCTCGCCATTCAGGAAGCGGTCGAGCTGAGCCTTCGATTTGGCGGGATCAGTCGTGAAGATCTGACCGTCGTCAATCTCGGATCCGTGATAACGGAGGATCCAGATATCGCCGACTCCATAGCTGCTGGCCGTGCCGTCGTTAGCCCCCGGGATCAGCTCATAGCCTTCGCCGGTGGAAGTATTGGTGACGCGCCACTTGCGCTTGCGGCTGCTATCGCGCAGGCGGCGGATTTCGTAAAACTTGCGGTGCCATTTCGAGCCACCGAACAAGGGGGGATCATTGAACTCCTCGACGAGATTTTTTCCGGCGGTGCGAATGTCAAAATCGAAGCGCCAGTAGGCGTGATGGTGGTGGCTTTTACAGGTACAGGGGTTGTTGGTGGCTGCAAAGCCAAAGCGGGGACGAATGGTACCGTTGGCATGCAACCGCCACTCACTGATATAGCGATACCAGCCGGCAGTCAGCTCACTGACCAGAACGACCTCCTGCCCGGAAACATAGATAGCGACCCCGCGAAAATTACCGGAATCGATGCCGGTGTCCAAGATCGTTTTGGCCGGGGAGGTGCAAAATCGGAACCCCGGAGCGAAATCGGTGCCAATGGCCTCGAAGCATGTCTCAGAGTTCTGCCAATCGCGGTAGGTTGGCCCACAGTTGGCCTGGATGCCGGCCTGCGAGTATTCAACGTTCAGGATGGGGACGTGGGCGCGGTAGAGAACCTGCTTGCCCCGATAATACACATGGCGCAGCTCGATTCCGGAGCCATTCGTACCGGAAGAATTCTTGGGGCGTACAACGGTGAAGTTCCATAAAACGGTCGCTCCTTGAGTGACTTTTAGGCGTAGCTGCTGAGTACCATCTCCTTGGGCACAAATCAGGTTGTATGGAGGCCCGCACACGTCACCGTTGGGATGGGCGACATCGTGCAGCTCCTCCAGCACTTGATTGCGGATCAGGTTTACGCCGAGGATGCGATGCCCCAGCTCGTCGGAGAACAAGCCCACGCTCAGAGTACGCTCGATACGACCGTCCGGCTCTTCTATTTCGATCAGGGGGGGCATGGGGCGGTAGATCTGATACTGCTCCTGGCGCAGTCGCGGGCCAAGTTCCGGGTGCTCGAACAATAAGTTAACAGCATGCTCAAACTCTTCGTTGCTTGGCAAAGGCTGGGCCGCCGACTCGCTGACGACCAGCAGGTCAGGCTCGTCCAGGCAGCCTTCAGCGTTAAGGGTGCGGTTGTTGGTGTAATCGTAGATGGTGGCGCGAAAACGACCAGGCGGACGAGGCGAGGCCGTTTTCTGCTCACGGTCAAGGACATCGAAGGACAACAGCCGGTGGGAGGTGTCGGCAAGATACTCCTGGAGTTGGGGGTGATCCAACAGGGAGCAGGAAACTGCATTCAGGGTCGCTACGTCAGGTCCCCACTGCTCGATTTCAACGTTCAAGTCCGAGGATTCTTGATTGGGATACATGGTCAATACTCCTTATATTGGTTAGAACTGCTTCTTGATCTGATTGAGATGGATTAAACTTTCGCACCGATCAGGCAGGAGGAGCTCACTTACTGGATGATATCGTGGCGTGACGAGAAGTGACCTGGATTGACTGAATCCGGTGAGATGTGCCGCCCCCTAATCAATAAATTTGTGAACTTTTGGATACGGTGAAGACCAAGGGCGCCAGGCGGCCTGATCTATAATAACATTGTTGACCTTAATTGTCAAATTGGGACTGGAGAGCAGGACCGTCGATTTTTGGGTGTACAATAAATTCACGATGGGTTTTAAACGGCTGTTTCACCAGGAAAAAACTAAGCGGCAAACACTGGTCACCGGACAGGTGGTGTCGGAGACGGCGCGCTGTGTGCAATGTGGAGTCTGCTCATTCTCCTGCCCGATCAATATCGATGTGCGGCGGCATGCCTGGTTGGGACAGCCGGTGGAGGACAGCCACTGCCTGACCTGCGGGGAGTGCGTCAAACGCTGCCCACGCGGGGTGCTCAGCTTCGAGCGCACCCACATCTTCAAGGGTGCTTGATCCGCTTATGATGCACTACGTGATTATCGGGATGGGTGTGGCGGGTTTCACCGCCGTGGAGAGCATCCGCAGGCGGGACCCCCACGGGGAGATTCACTTGGTGAGCGAGGAGCCGGAAGGCTATTACTCACGGCCCGGGCTGGCGTATTACCTGAGCGACGAGATTACTGAAAAGCTGCTGTTTCCCTTCACGCATAAAGATATCCACACGCTGGGAGTTACCCAGCACGTCGCCCGAGCGCTGTGTATCCTCCCCGAGATACGCAGGGTGGAGTTGAGCGGCCAGATGCGCCTGAGCTACGATCGCCTGTTGATCGCCACCGGGGCCGAGGCGCGCCCGCTGGATATCCCGGGGAGCGAGGCGGAAGGGGTGGTCAAGCTGGACTGCCTGGGCGACGCTAGAGCTATACTGAGGCAAGCTCGCAGGACCAAGCAAGCGGTAGTAGTCGGCGGGGGAATCACCGCCCTCGAGCTGGTGGAGGGGCTGCGGGCTAGGCGGGTGAAGGTGCACTACCTGCTGCGCGGCGAGCGCTACTGGAATAATGTGCTGGATCCGATAGAGGCGAGGATCATTGAGAAGCGCCTGAAGGAAGAAGGGGTACAGATTCATTACCACAGCGAGCTGGGGGAGGTGATTCAAAAGAACGGACGGGTGGTGGGGGTGCGCACCAAGGACGGTCTGAAGATTGATTGTGAGCTGCTGGCGGTGGCGGTGGGAATCCAGCCGCGGATCGAACTGGCAGTTGCGGCGGGCATCGCTGTGGAGCGTGGTATCCTGGTGAATGAGTACTTGCGCACCAACCTGCCAGATATCTTTGCAGCAGGCGACGTAGCCCAGGTGTACGACCCGGCTAGCGGCAAAGCGATGCTGGATAGCCTGTGGGGTCCGGCGCGCGAGCAGGGAGCTGTGGCTGGCTTGAATATGGCCAGCTCCCCTGAAGAATTCCAGCCTTATTCTAAGAAGGTGCCGTTCAATGTGACTCGATTGGCGGGATTGACGACCACGATCATCGGCACGGTAGGGCAGGGCCGGGATGATGACCTGCTGGGAATCGCCCGTGGTGACAGTGAAACCTGGAGACAATTACCGGACGTACTGGCAGTACAGTCCGATTTCGAGGTCAACCGGGTGCGCCTGCTGCTCGGTGAGCGTCGGTTGGTGGGGGCGGTGGTGATGGGTGACCAGAAGCTGTCGCACCCACTGCAGCACCTGATCCGGCAGGGGGTGGATATCTCGCCGATCCACGAGCGACTGCTGCAACCCGGCGCACCATTGGCGGAAATCATTATTGAATATTGGCTGGATTATCAGCAAAGAGAAGGCCATGCTGCGTAGCAACCGTGAACTGTGGTGGGCATTGTTGGCGGTGGTCACGATCACTGCCGCCTACCTAGGGGTGACTTACGCCTGGCAGGAAGTGCCGCCTTCGTCGGAGTTGTTCGGGCACCTGATCGGGGTAGCCGGCTTTATCCTGATGATCATGACTGAGACGCTGTACAGCATTCGCAAGCGCAGCCACCGGGCTCGCTGGGGACGTATGGCAAGTTGGCTGCGCTTTCATATTTTCACTGGGATTGTTGGGCCGTACATGGTTCTGCTGCACAGCGCCTGGAATTTCCAGGGGCTGGCGGGGATCAGCTTGCTACTGACGGTGCTGATCGTGCTGAGCGGGTTCATCGGGCGCTATATTTACACCTCCGTGCCCAGGAATGTGGATGGGGCGGAGATGGAGAGCAGCCAGATCCAGGCGCAGATGGCGGCACTGCAAACCGAGCTACAGGTACGTATGCAAGCGCAGCCCGAGTTGGCACAGGTAATGCCAGTGGTTGATAGGGAAGCAGCGCCCGGAGTCGGGCTGATCTTCGGGAGGGCATGGATCGATTGGCAGCAGCGCAGGCGCTGGAATCAGGCCAGCAGAATCATCAGTCCTGAGCTGCGTGAGCAGGCCGGGCAGCTTGAAGCACTGGCCTTACGGCAGCAGGAGTTGCGCCGCCAAGAGGCCTCGCTGGCAACGGCGAGGCGCTGGCTGGGATTGTGGCACGCGGTGCACATCCCGTTAGGGTTTGTGCTGTTCACAACGGCAGTGATTCATTCGGCGGCGGCGTTTTATTATGCGACTTTATTGCAGTAAGGTCTAAAGTAAGGTATGCAAAGTAAACGCCTGGGATGCATCAGCTTCAGCGGAATTGTGGCGGCGGCGGTGACACTGCTGGTGCTGGCGGGGGTGTCGCTGGCCAAGGGCGGTGTGCTGTATAGCCCGGGCGATTTGAACGATGTCGAAGGGGCAGAGCTAGGCGGGGTGCGCTCACATGCCGAGACCGGGGGTGAGTGCAAAGCGTGCCATGCCGCTCCATGGAGCGGTGAAATTATGTCTGATCGCTGCCTGGCATGCCACTCCGACCTGACCCAAAATCCACAAGATTTTCACCGAGTGATGCTGGCGCAGGCGGAAATCAGCGCATGCCAGGATTGCCACACCGATCACCAGGGTGCGGAAAGTCGGCTGACCAAAATGGACCTGGGGGATTTTCCACACGACGGGGTGGGCTTTTCGCTGCAAGGGCATCGAACGGTATCCCTGACCTGCTCGGACTGCCACGGAGAGACGTTTACAACATTCGACCAGGCAACCTGCGAGAACTGTCACGCCGCCCTGGACCTGGAAATTATGCAGCTGCATGGGCAAGCCTACGGCACGGATTGCCTGGCCTGTCATGACGGCGTCGACCGCTACGGGAAGCAGTTCGATCATAGCCAGCTATCTTTCCCATTGGAAGGCGGACACAGCGGATTGGAATGCGTCGAGTGCCACGCGAGCGCGCGTAGTGCTGACGATCTGCAAGGAACCCCCAACGAGTGTGCAGCCTGCCACCTGGAGGATGATCCCCATCAGGGAAGCATGGGGATGGACTGCGGTCAGTGCCACACGCCATTGGACTGGGAGCAGGTGACCTTCGACCACGCACAGACGGGCTTCGCATTGAGCGGCAAACATGAGGGGTTACGCTGCGAGCAGTGCCATACCCCTGAACGCAGTGTCGGCGGCCTGGGGCAAACCCCAACCGAATGCGTTGCCTGCCATCTGCAGGACGATGCTCACCAGGGAGGCCTGGGTACGGACTGCGGTCAATGTCACACGCCACAGGACTGGATGCAAGCCAGCTTCGATCACGCGCTGTCGGCCTTCCCGCTGGAGGGGGCGCATGCCGGGCTGGAGTGCGGACAATGCCACCTGAAGGATGCGGAAGGCACGATCTTCAAGGGCACACCGACCGGTTGTTACGGCTGCCACCTGGATGACGACCCGCACGAGGGCAGGTTCGGGCAGGACTGCCAGGCATGCCATACGGTGGAGGGCTGGCTGCCGGCCAGCTTCGATCATTCACTGTCGAGCTTCCCGCTGGATGGGGCGCATGCCACGGTTGAATGCTCCTCGTGCCATGTAAACGATGTGTACCAGGGACTCTCGACGCAGTGTAACGCCTGCCACGCCGATCCGGCCTATCACCAGGGCCTGTTCAGCGCCGACTGCGCTTCCTGCCACAACACCTCCACCTGGCGCTCGGCGCAGTTCAACCTGGCGCATGGCTTTCCGATGGGTCACGGGGATGCCAATTCCTGCCGGGACTGCCACACCAATACCCTGACTACCTGGACCTGCTACACCTGCCACAACCGGGGTGAGATGATCAATAAGCATTCAGAGGAAGTGGGTGGGAATTTCGAGGACTGCTTGCGCTGCCACCCGGGTGGGCAGAAAGAGGAAGGAGGAGGCGGAGAGGATGATTAGGCGGGCGGGCGGATGTGGCTAAGGACCCTGGGTGAATTATTATCTCCTACGACAAGCCGTTTCGATCTTGATGCTGCCGGGTATGGTGACGATCATCATCCCGGTAATCATCGTCTGGCAGACACAACAGCTCCAAATCGGGTGGGGGTTGCCATTTCTATGGAACATTGTCCCAATCTTGATTGGCGTTACCTTTCTCGGTGCAGGTCTCGTCTTAATGTTTCAAACGATCTCGTTGTTCATCACAGACGGCAAGGGGACATTAGCGCCCTGGGACCCGACACAAAATCTGGTGGTGAGAGGGCCATACCGCTACGTTCGAAACCCTATGATCAGCGGTGTGCTTGCCATTTTGCTGGCTGAAGCAATCATTGCCGGCTCTGTCCCCTTATTGATCTATTTTCTTTTTGCGACTGTGCTGAACATGATCTACATACCGTTTTCGGAGGAGCCGGGCTTGCTGAAACGATATGGTGCAGATTATGCCGAGTATAAGCAGCATGTCCCGCGCTGGATCCCGCGCGGCAAGCCCTGGAATGGGTGGATGGAAGATCGCAACCAACAAGAATCTATCGGGTAAGAAACCTCTCACCGGGAACACACCGAATTATCCCTTAATCAAGGGAGGGTGGCAGATTGTTCCCGAAGGAACAGTGCAACTCTCCCTTGATTTATTTGTGTCGGATGATGGGCTTTGCTTACCGGCTTATGGTATATCGGGGATGACAACGCTGGCTACGGTGAACGGTAGAACCGGGTCGTTGGTGCCACGGCGGTTGAATTGGGCGTTCACGACCAGCAAGCGGTTGTCTGCCTTGGCGATGGTGGTGGTAAAACCGAAGGCGCTGTTGGTGAAGCTGCCAACTTGCTGACCGCCGGTAAAGCTGGCGTTAAGCCGCAGCTGGACAATCAGGTTGAGGCTGTTGCGGGCGACGTAAAGCATCTGCCCATCGAGCAGGATGCCATCGCCGGCAGCCATCCGATCGCCACCGGCCAGCACGACCTCGGTAACTTCCTTAGTATCGGTAGCGATGCGGAAGAGCTTGCCGGTGTTGGACTGCACTACAATCAGATACATACCATCAGGAGTGATGTCAATCCCGTTGAGGTTGAATCCCTGGACGTACTGAATTGCCTCCAACTCCCAGCCACCCTGACCATCGGGAGCGAGGCGGAACAAGATTGGTACCAGGGAATCAGTAAAGTAGGCTGAACCATCGGGGGCCAGGGCAACGTCATTGAGGAAGCCGTTAGTCCGCCCGGTGTTGAAGGAGCCTAGCAACTCACCCAAATCGGTATCGTAAACCCAAATTCCACCGGTGCCACCGCCGGCAATGAACAACTGGCCTGCGGAATTCACTTTCATACCGATGGCAGTGGTGCGACCATCGCTGCCGGCCGGTAGGAAAGGCTTGATCTGGCGG
>JAGDMX010000487.1 GCA_017860725.1 Chloroflexota bacterium
ATTGGAGGGCTTTTCTATTTAATCAGCCAATGCGGAAGATCAATTCAATCCAGCATCATCACCGGGGTCATGGACCAGGAATTTTCGACCAGCGCATCGGCGGCGGCGGCGACCTGGCGCGAGACCAACAGGTGGTGCACCACCCGCATGTAAGGATACATGAGAGCGTCTTGCTCGAGAAAGGGGACATGGCGACGGATCAGACGGTAGACCGGCTGCGTGCCGCGTCCCAGGCGGGCTCGCGGTCCCAGCGTTTTGCGCCGGAAGTCGATCCCCTGAGCAGCACAAAGCAGCTCGATGGACAGGATATGCTCGACATTATCCAGGATGGCCGCCGTATGCAGGGCGGCGGTCAAGCCCATGCTGACGTGGTCCTCGACATTGGCGGATGAAGGGATGGTATCCACGCTGGAGGGGTGCGCCAGCACCTTGTTCTCGCTGGCCAGGGCGGCGGCGGTGTATTGGGTGAGCATGAAACCGGAGTTCAAGCCGCCTTGCTCGGTCAAGAAGGCGGGCAAGATATGGGCATTGCTGGCTTCGTCGGTCAGGCGCATCACCCGGCGCTCGGAGATGTTGCCAATCTCGGCCAGAGCGATGCTTAGGTAATCCATGGCGATGGCCAACGGCTCGCCGTGGAAGTTGCCACCCGATAAAACGGATATCTGGGAGGTATCCTCGTCGATGAAGAGCAGGGGGTTGTCGGTGACGGCGTTGAGCTCCAGGTCGATCACCCAGCGGGCGTAGGCGATGGCATCGCGGGCAGCGCCGTGCACCTGCGGCATGCAGCGCAGAGTGTAAGCGTCCTGCACGTTGGCTGGATCATGGTGACGGGTGAATTCGCTCTCCGCCAGCAGGCCGCGCAAATAGGCAGCACAATTGGACTGCTGGGGGTGCGGCCGCAGGCGCTGGATGCGCTCATCGAAGGCCAGGTCGGTGCCGTGCAGGGCCTCCAGGCTGAGAGCTCCGGCGATATCGACCAGCTGGCCGACATGCAGGGCACGCCAGGCATTCAGGGCACCCACGGCGCACATGACAGCCGTGCCATTGGTAAGCGCCAGGCCTTCCTTGGCAATCAATCGCTGGGGCTGCAAACCGGCCTGCTCTAAAGATTGCAAACCTCTCAGCTTTACACCACCTTCCCCCCAGGCTTCGCCTTCGCCAATCAGCACCAGGGCCATGTGGGCCAGGGGGGCCAGATCGCCACTGGCGCCCAGCGAGCCTTTGGTTGGAATGACCGGATGGACACCGCGGTTGAGCATCTCCTGCAGCAGCAGCAGAGTCTCCAGGCGGATGCCAGAGTGGCCGCGCGCCAGGGTGTTAAGGCGGATGAGCATGATGGCGCGCGTGGTAGGGATATCGAAAGGCTGACCGACGCCGACGGCATGGCTGAGCAGGATGTTGCGTTGCAGGATTTCCACCTCATCCGGGGGAATGATGCGATTTTTGAAGGCGCCGAAGCCAGTGGTGATGCCATAAGCGATTTCACCGTTCTGTAAAAGCTGCTGGATCGCTGCGGCGGCGCGCGTCACGCGCTGCCCGGCGAGAGGGGTCAATTCGAGGCGCGGTTGATTTGGCGCGCCATAAGCGACGGCAATCACCTGATCGAGGGTCAGGCTGTTCCCATCCAGAAAGATTGTTTCAGTCATAGGGTTGTCACCTGCGGAAATGATACCACCCGAAGCCGAGATTTGGCAAATCCGTAATAGCGGATGGTCATTGGTTTGTATGATTGTGACATTTATCACTTGATTTCTGTAAATAATTTCCCTATAGTAAAGAGAGAGACGAATCGAGCGCAACGGACCTGACCTGATTTTTTTAAAACAAAAGGAGGAAGAACATGAATAATTGGCGCACCAATCACTGGCTGCCAGCCGTGCCTTTCGCCCGGCTCGGCATTGTGCTCGCGTTCGCCTTAATGGCCGTCGCCGCCTGCATCTTCGGAGTGCAAGCCCAAGGCGATGATGAAATCATCCAAGTCGGGCTGATCCCGGATGTGGCAGGCATTCAAGATGATGGCTTCAACGAGATGGCGTACCAGGGGCTGCTGCGCGGCCAAACCGACTACCAAGTCATCGGACAAGTTTACACACCAACCCTGCCGGAGGAATACAGCATTAAACTCCAGCAGTGCATCACGGAGCACAATGACCTGTGCATCGGGGTGGGCTTTCAGATGGCGGAGGCGGTAGAAGCTGCCGCATTGGCCAACCCGGGAGTCTATTTCGCCATCGTCGATTACACTTACGAGAGCTACCCTGCCAATCTGCGCGGCACGTATTTCGCAGTGGAAGAGGCCGGCTACCTGGGAGGAGTGCTGGCTGCGCGCATGACCGGCAGCCAAAAGCTGGGCGCCGTGGGCGGGATGCAGATCCCGCCGGTCGATAACTTCATCTACGGCTACCGCCAGGGCGCACTGTGCACCGATCCGGCCATCCAGACCTTGATCAGCTATACCAACGACTTTACCAATCCCCTGCTTGGCGAGCAGCATGCTCGCCAGCAACTCGACCAGGGAGCGGATGTGATCTTGGCGGTAGCCGGTCCGACCGGTACGGGAGTAGTGATGACAACTACCCACGACCAAAAATGGGCGATCGGCGTCGATGTCGATTACTATTACAGCGTCTTTGAA
>JAGDMX010000111.1 GCA_017860725.1 Chloroflexota bacterium
CCGCCCACCGGCTTGCCGGTGATCACACCCGGTGTGTACTGCCCCACCAGTTTGGAATACTCATCCATCATCCAGCCCATCATCTGAGGGTTGGTGCCGACATCTGGCGCAGGCACATCCTGGCGCGGGCCGATGTTACGCCACATCTGGTCGATCCAACCACGGCACAGCGCCTCCTTCTCGTGAATGGAAAGCGAGGCTGAATCCACCGGGACGCCGCCCTTGCCACCGCCCAGCGGGATATCTGCCACAGCGGTCTTCCAGGTCATCCACATCGCCAGGGCGCGCACCGTGTCCAAGGTCTCGGACGGATGGAAGCGAATGCCGCCTTTAGCCGGGCCGCGGGCGTCGTTGTGCTGCACCCGGTAACCGAAGAAAACTTTCAGGCTACCATCGTCCAGATGGATGGGGATCATAAACTTAAATTCACGTGACGGCCAGCGCAGCACATCGGCCACCTGGGGATCCAGATTGAGCAAACCGGCCACATGATCGAATTGGGCCTGGGCCATCTTGAAGGCGTTTATTTGTTCCGCCATATACAAATCTCCTCGAACTCTAAAGATAAAAATATAAACGGGCACCCCGGTCTGGCGCCCGCCTGGTTGACTGTCACGATGTCAGCAAAGGATCTCATAGCCGGATATCCATCCTGATCTATTATGGAGGGTAGCAGGGGTCAAGCATCCCGTCAAGTGACGAATGCCACTCCCTGAGACCGGACACACATCACATCTTGTGTCATCTTGGTCTGTTCTTAAGCTCCTGCAGCTGCCGGTCTAACGCCGTCTGAATCACCTGGGGATTGGCCTGGCCTTTAGCCAGGCGCATCACCTGGCCAAATAACCAGCGGGAGACAGTCTCTTTACCGGCCAGGTAACTGGCAATCTGATCTGGATTTTCGGACAGCACCTGCTGAAC
The DNA here is from genome assembly GCA_017860725.1 of Chloroflexota bacterium. Lineage (GTDB taxonomy): Bacteria > Chloroflexota > Anaerolineae > Anaerolineales > UBA4823 > CTSoil-045. The sequence continues at coordinate 922 of JAGDMX010000111.1, forward strand.
AAGACCAGTAATAAAATCCGCGTCCGATATCTGGCTTAAACCGCGGCGGGCAACAATCTCAGCAGCCGGCTGTCCACTCTCGAATATCTCTGCCAGCACAGCCTTGGCAGTGTTTTGGTTAATTTCACCCTGGACAACCATGCGAGTTAACTCAGCCAGCGCCTCCGGCGTAACCCGTAGCTCTTCAATCCCAATGCCAGCCTGATTCATGAGCCCAAACAGTTCCCCGGTGATCCAGTTAGCGATCGTCTTGGGCGGTATTCCAGAAGCAGCCTGGACAGCCTGCTCGAAATAATCCGCCACAGCCGGCTCGAGGGTGAGCACGGAGGCATCATAGCTGCCCAGGTCATAGTTCTGTTGAAAGCGGAGCAGCCTGGCAGCCGGCAGCTCGGGTAGATCCCGGCGGACGGTTTCGATCCATTCCGCCTCCACCACCAGTGGCGGTAGGTCCGGCTCTGGAAAGTAACGGTAGTCGTCCTCGCCTTCCTTGATCCTCTGGGAAAAAGTCACATCTCGGGCTTCATCCCAACCGCGCGTCTCCTGGATGACCTGCCCACCCTTTTGAATGATTTCGATTTGCCGCTGGATTTCAAAAGCCACACCGCGTTCCAGGGCACGGAAGCTATTCAGATTCTTGATCTCAGTACGTGTGCCAAACTCGGTACTGCCCAACGGGCGCACCGAGACATTTGGCTCGATACGCATGACCCCTTTTTGCATGTCACCGGAATTAACCTGCAAATAACGTAGGATCGAGCGCAAGGCGGTGGCATACTGCCGGACTTCCTCGGCTGTGTGCAGGTCAGGCTCAGAAACGATCTCCAGCAGCGGGACGCCGGCCCGGTTCAAGTCCACCAGTGAATAGGCCTGCCCATCCCGGCTGACATGGGTCAGCTTGCCGGTATCCTCCTCGAGATGCACCCGGCGAACGCGGATCAAGCGCTCGCCCTGTGAAGTGACAATCACCAGCTTACCATGGCGCGCAAGCGGCTGCTCATATTGCGATATCTGGTAGCCCTTGGGTAAATCGGGATAGAAATAGTTCTTGCGAGCAAACAGGCTGGTATGGTTAATCTGGCATTCCAGCGCCAGGGCGACCCGCAGAGCATACTCAACAGCCCGCTGGTTGACCACCGGCAGCACGCCGGGCATACCGGCACAGATCGGGCAAACAGCGATATTCGGCTGGGCCACGGTGGAATCGACCACCGGGCAGGCACAGAACATCTTGGATCTTGTCTCTAGCTCGGCGTGAACTTCCAGGCCGATAACCGCTTCGAATTCCATGCGCACTCTTATCCGTAGCGGCGCATGAAGCGATCCAATCGACGCAGCGCCTCCTCAATCTTTTCGTAAGCGGTGGCATATGAGCAGCGCACAAATCCTTCGCCACCTGGGCCAAAGGCCGTGCCAGGGATAACAGCGACCCGCTCTTCTTCCAGCAGCCGTTGAGCAAAGGTTTCCTCGTCCATACCGGTGACAGCAATCTTGGGGAAGGCATAGAACGCGCCGCGCGGCTCAAAGGTCGGCAATCCCAGCTCATTCAATCCACCGACGATCAGCTTACGCCGCCGGTCGTATTCCGCCACCATGTCGGCGACATATTCCTCACCAGTCTGAAGAGCTTCCAGGGCGGCGTCCTGCGCCATGGTCGGCGCGGACATGATGGTGTACTGGTGGATGCGCAGCAAACCGCTCATCATCTCAGCCGGACCGGCAGCATATCCAATGCGCCAGCCAGTCATGGCATAATCTTTGGAAAAGCCGCCCAATAATAAGGTACGATGCTTCATACCTGGGATGGAGGCGAAGCATACATGAGGAATGCCATAAACCAGGCGGTCGTAGATCTCGTCTGAGACCACCACCAGGTCGTATTTTTCAGCCAGACGAGCAACTTCCTGCAAGACTTCACGCGAAGCGACTGCCCCGGTCGGATTGTTAGGATAACCGATCAGGATGGCCTTGGTACGAGATGTGATAGCGGCTTCAATCTGCTCCGGGCGAAGCTGGAAATTATCTTCCATGCGGCTGGGAACCTCCACCGCCACACCACCTGCGAGCACGATCTCGGCCTGGTAAGCCACAAAGCAGGGGGTCGGAACGATCACCTCATCACCCGGCTCAAGAATAGCGGTCATCGCCAGGTAGAGCGCTTCAGAAACCCCCACTGTGATCACAACCTCCGAGACCGGGTCATACTCCACGCCATACAGAGACTTCAACTGGCTCACCAGGGCCTGGCGCAGCTCCAAACGCCCAGAGTTGGAAGTGTAGTGGGTTTCCCCATGCTGCAGTGAGCGGATGCCAGCCTGGAGAATGCGATCGGGTGTGGTGAAATCCGGCTCGCCAATTCCCAGAGAGATGACATCCTTCATCGTGGCGACAATATCAAAGAATCTGCGGATGCCCGACGGCTTTAGGGTGGCAACCCGCTGAGATAAGTAACTGTGACTCACGGCGGCTCCTATCTTTGTAGCTTCCATCTTTGCACTCTCCTTAACTTTTCCTTCAAACTGAGCTCACCAGCCACACCTGGCTCAGCTCAACATAGGTCAGCTCATAAACTTGCCGGTCGGCAGCCAGAAGGCGAAAGCGCTTGCCGTCCGGTGTGCGCCAGCGCTGCAGCACTTCCACTACCTCCAGGTGCTGACCCTGCCAGATAAACTCCCTGGGATACTCGCCATACTCACTGCCAGAGTGGCATTCGACCTGGGTTTCTAATCCGATCAAAATGAAACCTCAGTATTATCCCCAGCATTGATCACCGAAGCACGCCGGTGTAATCGCGCCCGCCGCCCGACGAGGCTGCCTTCCAAGATGATCTGGTCGGCCTCGGCTTCATCCTCCAGGATCGAATCGCGGATGATACTTCGATCTACCTGGCAGCCTGCGCCCAGCGAGACATGCGGTCCAATTATCGAATTAGAAACGTGGGCGGTTTCGTGGATAAATACCGGCGGGATCACCACCACACCAGGGCGCTGCACCGCCTCAGCACTGTTATCTTCCCCGTGCTCGAGCAGGTAGCGGTTGGTCTCCAACAGCGCTTCCGGGGTGCCGGCATCCAGCCAGATATCAACCTGCTGGGTACGCATTTTCAGGCCGCGTTCCAGCATGATGTTAATCGCATCGGCCAGGAAATATTCACCCTTCAACTGCAGATCGCGTTGCATCTGCTCATCGATGGCGGCGAGAAGCTCTTGCGAATCCTGAAAATAATAAAAGCCGACAACTGCCAGGTTGTTGGCCATATCCTGAGGCTTCTCGATCAGGCGGGTCACCCATCCATCCTGACCAAGCTCAGCCACACCAAAGCGGCGCGGATCCGGCACAGGCTTGACCCAGGCAACCGCCTGAGCAGTCTCGTTGGCCAGGAAGGAAAGGTCGGTCTCGATCAGTGTATCGGCAAAGACCATCAGCATGGGGCCGGAGAGATACTCGCGGGCTAACTGGATGGCGTGCGATTGGCCGCGCGGATCTTCCTGCAACACAAAATGGGTCTTGATCTGCGGGTAGCGTTCACTGACATACTCCCCGATTTGGTCTCCCAGGTAGCCGACAATATTAACCAGCTCGATTTCGGCAGGATCGGGCAGGGTGCGCAGGCTGTCGAGCACGTGATCGAGCACCGCTTTGCCCGCTACGCTGACCAGCTGCTTGGGCTTGCTCCAGGTGTGCGGGCGCAACCGGGTCCCCAGGCCAGCCATTGGAATGACGATCTTCAATATCGTCCCTTTCATAAATAGCTATTCCCTCTCATTATTCCATGATGTTGCAGCTCAAAGATTAGAACGAAGGGTGTTTCAATTTTATTATACGCTTGATCCAAGCTTACGACACACCAGCACACCCTTACCAATCGGGACAACCAGCGCATCCACACGTGGATCAGCCTGGACCGACTGGGTGAACCCAGCCAGCTCCTGCTGGTGACTGATGACATTATCCGCTACCAGCAAGCCGCCTGGTACCAGGTTGGGGATCAGCAACTCGTAGCAGGCGGCATAGACATCCTTCTCGGCATCCAGAAAACAGAAAGCGACCTCGCTTATGCCCGGCAGATACTGGCGGGCATCACCTTGGATCAGATCGATATGCTGGGAGACCCCAGCGATATCGAAGGTTTCCTGCGCCAGGCGGGTTTTATTCGGTAGGATGTCGAAGGTGGTCAGCCGGTCGCCACGCTGGCGGCAGGCCAGTGCCAGCCACATACCGGAGTAGCCACCGCTGGTCCCCACTTCCAGCACTCTGCCAGGCGGCGCCATGGTCGCCAGGAGCGCCAGAAAACGGCCGGTCTCCGGCGGGATCTGGCGCAGGCGTTCCGCAAACGGTGTGTCGTCCTGCCGATCGCGTGTATCGATTTTCTCCAGGTAAGCCATGCGCTCTAACATAGGTTCAGGGATATTATGAAACATTGGTCAACCTGCCAGCACTTGCGTTTCCAGCTTATCGATGATCTCTTCCGCCAGGTCGACCGCGGCGCGTAGGGTACCGGCATCGAAGGCAAATCTGGCCCCGGCAGCAGCGAAGAGCTGCGGCAATGGCACGCTGCCGCCCAGAGCCAGCGCCTGGCGGTATGACGCCACCGCACCAGCCTGATCGGACAGGGCGTTGCGCCAGATTTGCATGGCACCCAACTGCGCCAGCCCGTACTCCACATAATAGAAGGGAACCTGGTGAATATGCAGCTTGCGATGCCAGCCGGTCTTCATCTCCTCATCCAGCCCACTCCAATCCACCCCAGGCATGAAGCGCCCCCACAACTCGGTCCATTGGGCATCGCAATTGGATGGATCGGCCGCCGCGGCAGGATGAGTATAAACCCAGTGTTGGAAAGCATCCACCACCGCCATGTAAGGCCAGAAGCGCAGGCTGGCCTCCAAGTGCTCAATGCGCGCCCGGGCGGCATCCTGTTCTGAATAGAAACCGCCGTCTTTGGCCGCCAGGTAAGGTGAGGCCAGAAATTCCATCCCCATAGAGGCCACCTCACAGAACTCCAGGCCGACTTCGCGCTGCTGGAAATAAGGCAGGGCAGCCGACTCGAAAACATGAAAGGCGTGCCCACCTTCGTGTACAAGCGTCTGTACATCGTCGTGGATGCCAACAGCGTTCATAAAGATAAACGGGCGGTGAGCTACGGCGTACTCCGTGCAATAACCACCCGGCGCCTTGCCTTTGCGGTTGTCCAGATCCAGCAGCTGCTCGCGGCGCATGATCTCATAATGAGCGGCCAATTGAGGGTCAACCCGGCTGAACATCGACCCTACACCGCTTTCAAGTTGCTCAATACTCGTGAAGGGTTTTAACACCGACAAACCATATGGATCGACATCCAGGTCCCACGGTCGTAAGGTCTCTACCCCCAGACGCTGGCGGCGACGGTCATAAATTCGCTGGGCGGCGGGCACCACCACCTCTTCAATCGCCGCATGGAACTGGAGACAATCTTCCGGGGTGTAATCGAAGCGCAACTGCTGCTTCCAGCGGTAGGCGCGGTAATCGGGCAAACCGGCATTGGCGGCTAGCTGCCGGCGCAGGGCTAACAGCCTGCTCCACAACTCATTAATCTGCCCTCGATCGGCCAGCCAGCGACCGGCGTAAAGCTGCCAGGCCCGCTGGCGCCTGTGGCGATCGGGATTGAGGAACTCGATCTGAATTTGCTGCAAGGTTACTTCACGGCCTTCCCATTCGACCGTTTGGGCGCCGATAATCTTGTCGTAATCGCTATCCAGCTTGAGCTCCTGGCTGAGCAACGGCAGGTTGGCATCCCTAAACAGCTCGGCTTGCTGGCGCAGGTTGCGCAGCGGGACGCTAAAACCGTCCGGCTCCAGCCCGCTGGCGATCAGCTTTTCCTTCAGCTTTTGGGCAGCGGCCTGAGAAGGCGGGTATATCTCATCCAAGTGATGTTGATAGCGGTCAGCAGCCACCCGGTCGGTAGTATCCACGGTGGTGGCGACCCACAGGCGCTGGTAGGTCTCGGAGAGCAATTCTGCCAGAAGATCCCAATCTTTCAGCCAGGCATTGACACTAGAAGAGTCTATGGGACGGGCAGCCAACTCGTCAAAATAGGGCTTGATTTTAGCCCAAGGCCATTCAGCGAATTCAAGAGCATCTTTTGGGAGGGTAGCAAACATGAAGCAGGACCTTTCTTAGAGACAGATATCCTGCCCATATTATCTCAGGACGGGTAAAAATGCAAGCGCCGAGCCAGTAAGCCCAGACCGGCGCACAGATTTTGAACGGATTAAATGGTTTGCAGGTACGACCAGTCCCACAGCCAGTATGCCAACCCCTTATATGCTCCCCACTGCTCGAAGGCGGCTTCAACCTCCTTGCGCCCGACCGGCTGGCCATCGAACCACTCGTACGAGACGACTTTTACCGCCCAGGTGTCGACCGGCAGGTAGTCGTAGTGACCCAGCAGCATCAAAAGGTTGGCAGCGGCGTAATCGCCAATGCCTTTGATGGACAGCAGGCGCTTGCGTAAGTCAGGAGTGCCCAGCCCAGAGTCCTTCAGCGCTTCCAGGTCCAGGCTGCCGTCCGCGACCGAGCGCG
>JAGDMX010000488.1 GCA_017860725.1 Chloroflexota bacterium
TTGGTCACTGACGGCTCGCTGGCTGGACCGGTTGTAGCCGACCTGGCCACCAGCGATTTCCATGCTCAAGTCAACGGCCTGGAAGCCGAGGTAATTGGTGGAAGCTTTATCCAGGAGCAATATTGGCTGTTAATCCGGGCACCCGGCGGCCAGCCGGGCAACGGCGTGTACGACCTGCAGGTTTCCCTGGAAGTATCCGGCATCCCGGCAGCCTCCGATACCAATGCAGACAGCGTCTCGTATGACTCGGACCTGGTCGATCAAGTGCTGGTGATCGACCGCTCCGGCTCGATGATAGAAAACGGCAAGATGCAGGCGGCGCGCGAGGCTGCCAATTTTTACGTGGATGCTACCCTCGACAATGATGGACTGGCGATCGTGCCCTATAACCAGGATGTGAACCCGGCTCCCTTCGATATGCGCCCTGTCGACGATACCGCACGGACGACTGCCCAGACCTATTTGGCCGGTCTGAACCCCTCCGGCTCAACCAGCATCGGAGATGGATTGGAAACTGCAGTCAAGCAGCGCGCTGAGAGCCCGACCGGTAATCCGCGCTGCTCTTTCGTACTGCTCTCGGATGGCATGGAAAACACCCTTCAGTACTACGCTGACGTGCGCGACAAGGTGATCGACTCGCATTGCCCGGTGACGACCATCGCTTTTGGCGCGGCTTCCGCCGAAGATCTGATGCAAGATATTGCTGAGGACACGGGCGGGAATCTTTTTTACAACGACGTATATGTCAGCGCCACAACCCCTGATAGCCCGGAAGGCTTTGCCGAATATGCCCATACCGCCCTCGACCTGGGCAATATCTACGAATATACCAAAGCCAACAACGAGCGCCGCTTCCGACTGTTATCCGAAACAGGCGAGGTATCTCCTAAGATGCCCGTAGTCGTTCACAAAGTCCTGGTCGATAAATCGGTCACCAGCATCCTGTTCGCCCTGGATTGGGTGAGTGATTTAAAGCCGGATATCGAGCTGAATTTGCTCACCCCAGGAGGCAAGCTGATCAAACCCGGTGATCTTCCATATTCTTTCTATGACCTGACCAGCCAACACCTGGGCTGGTATCTTGATAAATCTATGGTTGAGGTGGGCACCTGGGAGATGCATGTCATTTTCAAAGCTGGTACGGAATCACCCGTACCCTACCGGGTTTTTGCCAGCGCCCGCTCGCTGATCAACCTGCAGCTCATCCTTCCGGATCGCTCAACGGCAAGCTTCTTGACCGGGAACCGGGTGCCGATCTACGCCATGCTGTACGGCGAGAAGCCAATCCCCGGCGCTGAAGTCGAAGCGTTTGTCAGCGGCATGGATGGCGTCGTGAGGCGATTGCGGCTGCTGGACGATGGGCAGCACGACGATGGCCTGGCGAATGATGGCCTGTACGCTAACTTTTTCACCCGGGTCAACCAGGCTGAGGCCGTCGAGCCGATAAAAGAAGAGGGCGGAACACCCACCCCAGCCCTGGATGAGGGCGCTTACCGGGTGCGGGTCGTGGCCAGCACAAAAAACTTCACGCGCGAAACCCTGGGTTCGTTTTCGGTATTGGAAAGTCCGGATAAAAACGGCAACCGCTTGCCGGACGCCTTCGAACAAGAGTACGGCGTGTCCGATCCCCAAGGCGATCCTGACCTGGATCTGCTGATCAACTATGATGAATACGGGGCGGGCACAAACCCGAATGACTCGGACACAGATGACGGCGGCGAGAATGACGGCTCTGAGGTTTTGTCGCATAAGACGGATCCACTCGATCCGAGCGACGACGGGATTAAAGCGCCGCAGTTCCTGAAGGCGAAGGCAGGCAGCGGATATGTACGGCTGTTTTATGAAGCCCTGGATTCGGGCCTGACGCTTTGGCTCTACCGCGCCACCAGCCCGAGCGGTCCATGGGTTCTGCGTTCCTCGCAATTGCCATCAAACGGCGAATACGATGACCCGGCCACAAATGGCGTTGGCTATTTCTACCGCCTGCTGGCCAGGAATAGAGGCGGGTTAACCAGCGCAGTCGTCGACAGCGGCGTGGAGACCACACCCAGTAAAGATCCCCAGCCGCCTGAGGCGCTGGTGATTATTAATGATGGCGCTCCGACGACCGCCAGGGCGATCGTGTCGCTGACCTTTGCGCCGTATGAATCATCAGATGGCGAGAGCGGGCACGCAGCTTTTGATGACATCTCAGAAGTGATGATCAGCAACGATCCATTCCTCGCGGATGGGAAATGGCAGGCATTTAAACAGGACATCCACTGGAACCTGGCTCTCCCCAAGCCAGGTGAGCTGGCGCACGTCTATGTTCGCTTTCGCGACCTGGCCGGTAACGAATCGGTTGGCATCACCGTGGGTATGATCGTTTACCAACCCTACGAAATCCGGCTGCCGCTGATTATGAAGTAATATTCTTACGTGTTCAAAAACCGGATCAGCCGGTTTTTGAACACAAAAAATATAACGTTGCGAGCGGGTGGTAGATATGGTAGAATCCACGCGCTCGGGAGGGTGACCGAGGCGATAAACCGCCTCGGGAAGCGCTGTCCCGTAAATTGGAGGGATGGCCGAGTGGCTTAAGGCGCCTGTCTTGAAAACAGGTTTGGAGCAATCCAACGTGGGTTCGAAT
>JAGDMX010000112.1 GCA_017860725.1 Chloroflexota bacterium
CGAATCAGGATAAGTGGCCGATTCTATCGTTATGCGGCTTGCTCCTCTCAACAATCTGACCAGCAATTATTCACCAGGTGTGCATCCGGACCAGTGCGACAAGGATGGCAGCCTGGCTTTAAAGCCTGTCATCGGCAAGCCCTGCCGGCTCTGACTTTATTCCGCCTCCAAACCGTTGACTCTGCTCCCATCCCGTGCCATAATGAATTCAGGCCTAGGAGGTAGTCAAACATGGAAACCACCATCCCGGACGCCATCCTCACCGATGCCACGCCGTCCACCCTGGTTCGTGCTATTCACGACAACCTGTTCGAGATGTACCGCTACCTGGGGCGCTCGCAGGCAGCCGAATACCACCACGACCCCGAACTGACCTGGCTGCGCACACCGATTGCACCGGTTTCTTTTCTCAATGGGGTGCTGCACACCGCAGCCTCTGCCGAGCGCCTGGATACCTTGATCCACACTACGATCGAGTACTACCGCTCGAAGGGGGTCATGCGCTTCTCCTGGTGGCTGGATGAGCGCTCACCTTACCTGGCGGCGCACCTGCAGGCTCACGGGCTGGTGTTCATCGAGGGCAACCTGGGTATGACGCTTGACCTGCATCCGTGGGAGGACGATCTTTCCGGGCCGGCCGACCTGCGTGTGGAGCCTGTCAACGATATGCAGTCCCTGTTAGACTGGGTGCTGGCTGCCCAGGCCGGCTTCGATTTGCCGGAGATTTACCGCCAGCCCTGGTACGAGATTTACGCCGGGCTGGGCTTCGAGCTGCCGATGCGCAACTATGTCGGCTATTACCGGGGCGAGCCGGTCGCCGCTGCCCAGCTTTTCCTGGGGGCGGGGGTCGCCGGGATTTACACAGTCGCCACAGTGCCATCCGCCCGCCGGTTAGGGATCGGCGCGGCCATGACCCAGGCTGCACTGCGAGAGGCGCAAGACTTCGGCTACCGCTACGCCATCCTGCACGCATCGCGAATAGGGGAGGGGGTGTATGCGAAGCTCGGTTTTCGCGGCTGCTGCCATATGAGCCGCTTCATCTGGGAAGAGACGAGTTGAAAGATATGCTGATCAACCTGCGATCACCAGCACTTATCGGTGCCATCCTGGTGATTCCGTTCATGATTCTCGAGTTGGTAAACCGACGAAAGTTTGATGAGGGTTTCCCTTTCTTGTTATTCGGCATCTTGTGGCTCATGCCAGTGGCATTCCTGCTGATCCTGATGCCTCTCGTGCGGGACTTAAGGGCGGGAAACCGTATCCTGGTAAATCCGATCAATCAATTGCTGAGGGTCGTTGTGTTGATCCTCATCGTCTGGCTGTGGGCTGGCGCCCTTATCGATCAGATGCCCTGTTTTCTGGGTGTTCCAAACTGCGATTAGGATCATGAATATAGATGCAAGACATAGATAGACTCATTGTAGCGGTATCTTTATTCATAGGGCTGCTTCAATTACCGGAATTATTTGCTGTTAGCCATCCGACCATAAGGCAAATTGATGTGGACCGACCCGTAGCCGCGGATGTGCTGGGGGATATGTGATGACCGTGACCGAACCCGCCGCCTCGCCCCTGAACGACCAGGATGTCTTCGGCTACTTCCGCCTGGGGCTGGCGACCGGGCTGGTCGACCGGGGGGCGGTTATCGCCTGGGCCGACCGGGAAGTGCTGCGCCGGCCAGTCCCACAAAACGAGATCATCGAGCTGTGCCTCTCCGGGCACCTGCCCTACAGCCAGCTGATCTGGCTGTTGACCAGCTACCACCCCAGCCTGGATTACGACCTGCCGGTGCGGCTGGTGCTGGCGCGCGCCGCCCAGCTTCTGGACGAGCATCACCCGCCGGAAGAGCTGCTGACCAGCATCGGCCTGCTGGCGGCGGAGGCGCGCCTGCCGGAGGAGATCCGGGCGCTGCTACGAGAGCTGGACTCGAATCTGGGTTACCTGTCGCCGCCGGAGCTGCCGGGGCGGCTGGGCGGGCTGCTGGCGCCTTACCGGGAATACCAACCGTTGCTGCGAGAGATTGGGTGAGGATGGTCAAGAATCCAGATCGGTAGCAACTGTTGGAAGCGTTATTCGGCTAAAGACGTAACACCCTATTGACTTTTCAATTTTTCGTTCTATAATGAAATTACGTGTGCTCTATACCATACTATACCGGTATGAGTCAGTCTTCATCCACGAGTCACATGGAAATCAACCCTGCTTCTTCTGTTCCGCTGTATATTCAGATCAAGGATTACCTGCACCAGAAGGTGAAAAACGGCGTTTTCCCCGGTGGAACCAAACTGCCGTCCGAGCGCGATCTATCACTCGATCTAGGCGTCAGCCGTATGACCGTGCGCCAGGCTTTGCAGGCGCTGGTCAAAGAAGACATCATCTATTCTCGCACCGGCAAGGGCTATTATGCCTGCCAGCCGCGCATCGATCAGGAATTAGGCGTTCTCACCAGCTTTAGCGAGGAGATGCTCCAGCACGGCTTTTTACCTACCAGCCGGGTTATCCTGGCTGAGCTGCAATTGCCCACACCGGAGATCGCCGAGCCACTACAATTATCGCAGGGCGCTGAGGTCGTCGCCTTGCGGCGGGTGCGACTGGCCGAGAATAGGCCTATTGCCCTGGAGAACGCTTTTCTGGTCCACGAGCTTTGCCCGGGCATCCTGCAAAGTCACGATTTCAATAAAGAGTCGCTTTACAAGGTGCTGCGCGAAGCCTATGGCTGCCCACTTACCTGGGCCAAGCAGTGGGTACAGGCGCGTTTGCCCACATTATCCGAGCAGAAATTGCTTGACATTGATGGGGAGATCCCGGTGCTCAGCAACAAGCGCATCACCTATACACGCAATGACCGCCCGGTGGAATACGTTACCTCAATCTATCTGGGTGATCGCTACAATTTGGCTATTATTTTGCGCTGAGAGAGCGAGTGAGTGAGGTGTGATAAACCATGGATGACAAAACCCTCCCTGGTCTCCCCGGAGCCGGCCTGTATATGCAGGCGATCCGTGCCTTATTGGAGGATTTATCCGCCTCCCAGGCCGACGCAATCGACCCACGAGAGCGCTACATCCTCCAGTCGATATGAACGTCTGCCGGGGCTGGCATCGATCATTTTCTCTCGCTACAACCCCACCCAAAGGGATGTGATGTTTATCTTTTCTAACAGCGGGGTGAACGCCGTCCCGGTAGAGATGGCGATACTCGCCCAACAAGCCGGTGTTGCCGTGATCGGTGTGCTCTCGCGCCAATATTGCGCCCAGGCGCCGCTCAGCCCGGTGGGAAAACGCCTGTATGAGGTGGTAGATATCGTCATCGACAACCAGATTCCTCCCGGCGATGCCCTGGTGGAGATCGGTCAATCCGGGCTACGCAGTGGGGCGGCTTCGACCATCGTCGGCGCATTCCTGCTCAACGCCATCCTCACCGAGGCTGAATGCAGGCTGTTCAATGAAGGAGAAGCTCCTCCGGTTTACATCAGCTCGAATATGCCCGGCGCAGCCGCGCATAATGCCGAGCTATTGAGGCGTTTCAAGCCCCGCAATCCGCACCTGTAGAAGCTGTTGAGGAGGTCGTTGAAAAGATGTGTGCATATACGATCGGACTTGACCTGGGCGGGACGAAGATAGCTGCTGCCCTGGTTGGCGAGGACGGAGTGCCAGGGTTCAAGGTAACCGAGCTCACTCACTTGGAACAGGGTGCAGACGCCGTGATCGAACGCATGGCCGGATGTATCCGGGATCTGCAAGCTCAGAGCGACGCCCCGGTCTTAGGCCTGGGCATCGGGACGGCTGGCATGACGGATAGCGTGAACGGCGTGGTTATCATGGCATCCAACCTGAAGTGGAAGAACGTGCCCGTGCGGCGTTTGTTGGCGGAAAAGCTCGGCCAGGACTGGCTGGAGCGCACCTGGGTAGATAAAGATACGAATGCGGCCGTCCTGGGCGAAAGATTGTATGGTGCGGGTCGGGGCTCGCGACACATGCTGTATGTTACCGTTGGCACAGGAGTTGGCGGCGGGATGGTGTTGGACGGCAAGCTCTACCACGGCGCCAGCCAGGGCGCCAGCGATATCGGGCACCTGGTTATGCTCCCGGAAGGCCCGCTGTGCGGCTGTGGTAAACGCGGTTGCCTGGAGGCGCTGTCATCGGGACCGGCTATCGCCCGCACCACCACCGAAGCGCTGGAATCCGGAGCTGAGAGCCAGTTACGCCTGACATTTGCCGCGCGGCCTTTGAGCGCCCAAGACGTGGTTGAAGCTGCTCTGCGGGGAGATGCTCTCTCCTGCCAGGTCATGGAGCAGGCTGGCACCTGGCTGGGTCGAGGCCTGGCATATTATGTCGATATCAACAACCCGGAGTTCATCATCATCGGAGGCGGCATCGCCGCCGGAGGCTTGCTGCTGGAGCCGGTGCGGCGTGCGATCAGCCAGTTTGCCTTGCCAGCGAACACGGCTGCGGTTCAGGTTTTGCCGGCAGGCTTGGGTCCGGATTCAGGTGTGATCGGCGCAGCCGCCCTGGCCTGGCACCAGCTCGAACACACGTCTTTCTGATAGCTGTTCGCGCAAGGCGAGTCACGCAAAAGGACATAAGTTAGAGTGCTTCGCATAGATCGCTCGCAATGACAGTTCAGTCATATAAGGAGTAGCTATGAGCAAAATTCTTTACGCTGGAGACTCGGCCATTATGGCAGTGCTCGGTCTGGAGGGGATTGAGGTCTTCTCACTGATGGATCAAATCTGGGATGCGGGCAAGACTTTACAATCTGCCTTAGAAGCGGCGGGACACCAGGTGACCCGCATGCTCTCCCACGAAGCTTACTACCATCTGCCCGAAACCGCTGAAGCCTACGCGGCTCACGATGTCCTGATCCTCAGCGATATCGGGCACGATACCGTGATGCTCTACCCCGGTGAGCGGCGTAATGCCGTACCCATGGGTCCCAACCGCATGAAAGAGATCGTGCGCTACGTGCAAAATGGCGGCGGATTGGCATATCTGGGCGGGTATTTCACCTACCAGGGGCATCACGGCCAGGGGCGCTGGTACAACACCCCGGTCGCCAAGATCTTGCCGGTGCAAATTGTGGCGCTGCACGATGACCGCATCGAAACGCCGGAAGGAGCGCGCCCACGCTTCCTCAATCGGGATCATCCCATCCTTTCCGGCATCCCCCTTGACCAGCCGCCCATGTTCATGGGCTATAACAAAACCTTGCCCCGTGCCGGTGCCGAGCTGCTCGCTGTGATTGGCGACGAGGAAGACGACCCCTTCCTGGCTTGCTGGCAGGTGGGTAATGGCCGCGTCATGGCGATCACCTCCGATGCTGCTCCCCATTGGGGCTCTGATTTCATCCGCTGGCCCTATTACCAGCAGTTCTGGGATCAGGCTATTCGTTGGCTGTCAAATAAATAGAGACAGACCAGAAGTAAGGAAAGGAGGCACCCCGCACAGATTAAATTACCGGCCCCCCTTGATTGTATTCTCGAAAAGTCACTAAATATGGAGGAGTAAATGCGTACAAAATTGAGTTTGATCTTTACAATCCTGATGGTCTCCAGCATGATCCTGGCGGCTTGCGGTGAAGCCACGACCCCGCCGCCGGCCGAGGTCGAGCCACCAGCAGAGGCGACTCAGCCTCCCGCGGAGGCGACCCAACCTCCCGCAGAGGCGACTCAGCCTCCAGCAGAAGAACCCCCTGCAGAGCCGGTGAGTATTATGGTGTGGCACATGGAGCAACCGCCTTACCGCGTTGAACGCTTCCAGGAGCTGATCGACGAATTTAACGCGGCCAATCCAGGCATCGTGGTCAAGCAGGAGCCACAAAACTGGGGCGAGATCTATACCAAGGCACCAGCGGCGTTCTCCGCTGGCAATGCTCCGGAGTTGCTCTTTGCCATCCCGGACTTCACACCTATCATGCGAGAGGCCGGTGCAGTCCAACCGGTTGAAGATTTCGTCAATGAGATGGATGCGGCTCACAAGTTTGTTCCATCGGCTGTGGCGCCGTATAACTACGATGGTCACATCTGGGCTGTCCCGATGTGGAACATGGTCCATTCCCTGTGGTACCGAAAAAGTGTCTTTGAAGCCGCCGAGATTACACCACCAACCACCTGGGATGAGTGGAAGGCTGCCGTTGAGACACTCAACACGGAAGGCCAGTATGGCATCGGCCTCCCGGCGAACAAGCAGCTCTACACCGACCAGACCACCTACGATTTCATGATCAACGCAGGTGCAGAAGAAATCTACAATTCCGATGGCACTCTGCGCTTTGACAACCCGCAGACTGTGGCGGCTTATGATTTCTATAACCAGCTATACCAGTTCTCTCCACCGGACAGCCCGAACTGGATGTGGGGCGAGGCTGAAGCCTGCTTCGCCAGCCGCACCTGCGCCATGGTGCTGCAGTTTACGGTGATCACCACCTATGAAACTCAGGCCGAAGGCGACGCAGCAGATCTGGGCGTGGTTGCTATCCCGCACTCTGCCGATGTAGCCCAGTCCGGCACGATCGCTTATCCCAACGCGGTCATGCTCCTGACCGAGGACCCGGCCAAGCAAGACGCCGCGTATGAGTTTATGCGCTTCTTGCTTCAACCTGAGAACTACGGTCGGTTCCTGAACATGGAACCGGGGCTTTACCTGCCGGTCACTGATGATGGTGGTATGGCGGATAGCTACTGGAACGATCCGGTGGTCGTGAAGTATAAGAGCCAGATCGAGACCATGCTGGAGAACTCGAAGAATGGTATGCTGTTCGGCTTTACCAATGGGAACACCTTCCCCAGCATCGCGCAGATCTCCGCGCAGAATATGCTGGCGCAAGTGCTCCAAAAAGTAGTCATCGATAAGATGCCCCCTGCCGATGCAGTTAAGGAAGGGCAAGAGATGATGGAAGCGGCCATTCAATAACGCTAACACACACACACGGCCGTTGGGGAGTTGTTTTGGCGGCACAACCGGCAAGACGACTCCCCTCCCATCGAATTTTTTGAGGATGCCCATGCCAGGGTGAAGCATGAGAGATACAGCTTGACCGAGCCCACACCCCCCCAAAGAAAACGGCGCCGACGCCTGAGTCGCAAGCAGACCGACAGCTTGCTTGGCTTGTTGCTGGTAGCACCGCTGGTCCTGTGGCTGACAGCTGCTATTCTCTACCCACTGTTCTCCGCCATCCGCCTCAGCTTTCTGGATACCGGCATCATCGGTACCGGCGGCAAGTTCATCGGCCTGGAAAACTATCAATTCATCCTCTCTTCACCTGATTTTTGGAAGGCGTTGGGCAGGAGCTTGGTCTGGGTGGTGGGCAACGCGGTGGTCCAGACTCTGGCAGCCTTCGCCGCTGCGCTGATATTGATGCAAAGCTTCCCGGGCCAGGGGGTGGCGCGTATCTGGATCATCCTTTCCTGGATCATCCCGACCGTGGTTGTCGTCATCATCTGGCGCTGGCTCTTGGGCACCTCTGGCGGGATCGTAAATTACCTGTTGGTGAGCCTGGGCATCCTGGATTCGCCGGTAGGTTTCTTTTCCACGGCGCGCTCTGCATTTGCCAGCGTGGTATTCATTAACTCGTGGCGTTGGTTTCCCTTGATGACCGTCATTCTGCTGGCAGCCATGCAGGGGATACCGCAAGAGCTTTACGAGGCGGCTGCTGTGGATGGCGCCACGAGCAGTAAAAAATTTACCAACATTACCCTGCCGGCGCTGCAGCCGGTGTTGTTCGTCCTGGGCCTGGTAGGCACACTCTGGTCGATCAATGTTTTCGATATCATCTGGCTGACTACGGGCGGAGGGCCATCGTCGGCAACGATGACGTTGCCCGTCTTTATTTACGATATGGCTTTCAAGGGCTACCGTTTGAGCCGCGCCGCCGCAGCATCGGTCGTCATGGGAATGCTGTTGTTGGTTTTTGTTTATTTATTCAACCGCTTCATGTCTCCACCTCCGGAAACCGATTGAGCGGAGACAGGTAGAGATATGCGACGATTCTGGCGATCACTGGTCTTGTTTATATCCGTCTTCGGGTTGCTTTTTGTCGTCATTGCCCCGTTCTATTGGATATTCTCCTCCTCGGTCAAGCGCAACCAGGAGATTATTGCTCGCATTCCGACCTTTTTCCCCAAATCTTTTACCATCCAGCACTACCAGAACCTGTTAGCATCCTCCGATTTCCCCAAATATTTGATGAACAGCACGATTGTGGCGCTGTTGACCATGATTTTCACGGTGGTGATCACAGTGATGGCTGCTTATGCCATCTACCGCCTGAAATTTCCCGGCCATAAATTTCTTCAAAGGGTGATCCTGGTTACCTACGCCTTCCCTACCATTCTGCTGTTGATCCCGATCTATATGATGCTGAGCGCCACAACACCCAAGCTGATCGATACCCCCTGGGCGCTGGTGATCGTCAATGTAACCTTTGCCGCACCGTTTGCAGTGTGGATGTTACAGGCCTTTTTCAAAAGCATCCCCCTCGAGCTAGAGGAAGCCGCGGCGCTGGATGGCGCCGGGCGCATCCAGACCATGATCAAGGTCTTTTTGCCGCTGGCAGCCCCAGGCATTGCCAGCATCGCCATTTATGCCTTCATTTTCTCTTGGACGGAGTATATGTACGCCTCGGTATTGATCATCAGCGATAAATACCGTACGCTGCCGGTGGGGCTGGCCGGTATCATCGGGCAATACCAGGTGGATTGGGGGCTGTTGCTGGCTGGCGCTACCATCACCACTCTGCCGGTGTTGATCCTGTTCAGCATCGTCGGTCGCAGTTTTGTTCAAGGGCTGACCGCCGGCGCAGTCAAATAATTGCGTCTGCTCAATGCCGTCAGGCGCGAGTTCCTGAGCGAACACCTCAGGGAAGGTGGTGCTGCACCTGGGTTGCGGCCAGGATTCACGCTTCTGGCGGGTGGATAGCGGTGAAGTGGATTGGTACGACCTGGATCTGACACCGGTCATCGAGCTGCGCCGGCGGTTCTACCCCGAGCCTGAGCGCTACCATCTGATCGCCTCTTCGGTAACCGACCTGGATTGGATGGCGATGGTCACGGCAAACGGTCGGCCGGCCCTGGTGGTTGCAGAGGGGGTGCTGATGTATTTGAGCGAGGCCGGCGGAGGCGCGCCTGCCGGAGGAGATCCGGGCGCTGCTACAAGAGCTGGACTCGAATCTGGGCTACCTGTCACCGCCGGAGCTGCCTGGGCGGCTGGCTGAATTATTGGCGCCATACCGGGAGTATCAAGGATATTTGCAGCAATTGGGATAAACGGCGAAATTAGGTTGACATACAGCCATATTCCTGCTATAACATAATCAGGTGAAGTACACAGCCATTTTGCTGTGCACAATCTCAGGGGGAATGCCAGATGCTAAGCCAGGCAAATTTTGTGTGACTAAACAATATAATTTGACTATTTCATGGAGGTGAAACAGACTATCGATATTAGCTTCGCGTATGTGTAAGAAATGTGATTAACCAGTCAATACACAAGTAACATTATGAAGGGCGGGGACAATGCGTAAGCTCAAAAAAAATCGTGATGGATTGCTGATATTTGCCATATTCGCGATCATCGGTCTGTTTGCCTTCTGGCAACTGGCCGAATTCGCAACGGCGCAGGTCTTAGGGACCAATAAATTGTATACAACCGACTCGGATATTGACCAGGGGACGCTGGTGAGTGTGAACCACGACTCACCGAACAACGACCAGCTCCAGCTCGACCACCCGACGAAGCCGTTTCCATTTATCAACGTGGCTGCCTCCGGGCGCGGCACGGTCGTTCGCACCAACACCGAGACCGGAGAGATCGTGGGCGAGTATCGCACCGCTCCAGACGGTCGCGGCTTGAATCCTTCGCGCACGACGGTCGACCTGTTCGGCAACGTATGGACGGCCAATCGTGATGAAGGCGGCTTAATCGACGGAATACCGCATGGCTCGGTGGTCAAAATCGGGCTGATTGTGGGCGGCACCCGGATGGATGAAAACGGTGTAAGCGACCCGGCGGGAGGCTACCTAGCGCCGCCGTTCGGCTACAACACCTGTGCCGACCGGGATGACGATGGGCTGATCCGCACATCGCAGGGCCTGGGGGATGTGCTGGATTGGCCGGATATCACCGATGGCATGGGAGGCGCCGATGGGATTGTCGAGGATGCGGTGGACGAGTGCATCCTGATTTACCAGCGCCTGCCCGATGCCGAAAACCCACGCCACGTTTCGGTGGACGCAGACAACAATGTGTGGGTGGGCGGCTACCCTTATGCGGTACGCATGTTTTATAAACTGGACACTATGACCGGCGTACTGCTTGACTCCTTCGATGCACGCGAGATCGGGTGCGGCGGCTACGGCGGATTGATCGACGGCAATGGGATCTTGTGG
>JAGDMX010000489.1 GCA_017860725.1 Chloroflexota bacterium
GATGACGCGTTCTGGTTATACCTGATCTGCTACCGGGTGTTCAGCGCCAGGCAAGATGAACGTGCTGCCGCAGTCCTATCGGCCGGCTACGAACAACTGACCAGGTCAGCCGCACGGATTCCTACAGAAGCCGAGCGAGAAATTTTTCTAAACAACTTCCTTTCTCACCGAGAGATCGGTCAGACCTGGTCTGAGCAAATGCGGCCTCGCAAATCACCAGGCCGGCCCAGCGTTTCTGAGGCGTGAATTTGGGATAAGGAGCGTTCGGGGTAGGTCAGGGCAGCGTTGCGCCCCAATCTACCCCGAAAGGATTCATGCGGATGACTGGAAGAGGAGAGTGTTCCTGTACTCTCGCTAATCCGTGATGCGCGGAGCCAGCCAGAAGGCTTCATCTTCACTGGGAGAGCCGTTGGCAGACACCCTCAGGATGAATTTAACCTTTTGCCCGGCCAAGGAACTCAGGTCGAGATCTACCTTGGTGAAATAGTCATCATATACCTCGTGGGTTTCCCAGAGCGTGACGGGGTCGCCGTCACCGATGCGGTAACGCACCTGGAAAATCACATTGCATTTCTTGGCATCATCCAGACAACCCACTACTGCCTGGAAGCGGTAATCTGATTCCACCTTGATCTCCGGGTATTCTCCTGAGATGAAACCATCATTGGTGTTCTCTGGATTGGTCCACAAAGCAGGCTCATTCTCCAGCCGACCGTCTTCAATCACGGGATTATCCAGCAGAATCACGAAACCATCGTCATCACCCACCTCGCCTGGACAGGAAAGGGTACCAGCATCGCTGCGCCAGCGGGCAGAGCAGTAGCTCAAAGCGAAATCAAGCGGGTATTTATCATCGGCAAGCACGTTGATCTCCACCCAGAAGCTATCCTTTGCATTTGAGCCAATTCCAAATAATTGACCGGAGGGTGTGCTGAGCTGCCAGAAACCGCGAAAACTACCAGGCGAGTCTGGCGAGATCAAGTCAACTGAGACATCGACTGTCTCGCCAGGATCAACAACTTCATCAATGGCAACCGAGCGGGGGCCAGACATGCGCTCGCCACTGACAAATACAAGCTGGTAATCGCGCGTCCAACTGCAAGTACCGATATTGCGCAGGCGCCAGATTTTTTCAAACGCAGCGTTGGGCGGAAAAACGGTGCCATCCTTAACGGTGACATCCTCAACAAATTTCGCCCACAGGCATGGCTGTGGTGTAGGCGTTAATGTCGGCGGCGGCGAGGTCTGGGTTGGCGGAATAGCGGTGTTGGAAGGCGTTGCAGTGGGCACCAGCACGGTATTGGTAGGCAGAGGCGTTGATGAAGATGGCAGGCCAGTTAACGTGGGTGGAAGTATGGTCGCGGTTTGAGTTAGTTGAGCGACAAAGGTTTGGGCGGCCTGGGTATAGAGCGCATCCGGGCCAGCCGGCGTCGCGGTCTGAGCCGGCCGTAAGAAGTAGATCACCCCGCAAACAACCCCCAGGGCAAGCAGGATGAGCACAAAGGCGATGCCCAATCCTATGGCAAACCAAGAAACATTGCGTTGCATAAAATTATTCCCTTTCGCTTAGCGGCCCTCAAGAGGAGATCTACTTCTGGTTGAGGGCTATCATTTTGCCGGATAACCTGCATGACGCCAGGCGACCCCTGCCATCACCCGGAATGCGGCTACCCGTTAATACGCTGGTATTTAGACGTCATTACGGTGGTAGATTGTTCCCAAAAAACAAGAAGAGGGAAATCCTTAACAAGGGTTATACTTCGTCAGGCAACTCTATGGCTAAACTTAACTCACCATGAACAATCAAACCGTGATGATAACGGGAGCCACGAGCGGGATCGGCGCGGTGGCAGCCCTGGAATTAGCCCGCAAGGGCGCAAGGGTGGTGGGGGTTGGACGCAACCCGGAAAAATGCGCGGCTGCAGCCAGCCGCATTGCAAAAGAGACCGACAATCTAAACGTGGAGTATCTGGTCGCCGACCTATCTTCCCAAGATCAGATCCACCGATTGGCAGAGGCCTTCAAAGCAAAATATTCCCGGCTGGACGTGCTGGTCAACAACGCGGGAGCTTTTTTCAGCAAGCGCCAGGAGAGTGTAGACGGCATCGAGATGACTTTGGCGCTCAACCACCTGAACTATTTCCTGCTGACCAATTTGCTGCTGGACACCTTGAAAGCCAGCGCGCCAGCGCGGATTATCAACGTCTCTTCTAATGCACACATGGGCACCCAGATCAACTTCGCCGATATCGAGAGCCGGCGGCGTTACATAAGCTGGACAGCCTACGCACAGTCCAAGCTGGCCAATGTGCTGTTTACCTACGAGCTGGCACGCCGGCTGGAGGGTACGGGGGTGACCGCCAACGCCCTGCACCCGGGTTTTGTAGCAACCGGATTCGGCCAAAACAACCACGATCTGGTCGGCTGGGGCACGCGCATCGTCCAGAGGATTGCCGCTCGCAGTCCTGAGCAGGGAGCGCGCACGATCATTTACCTGGCCAGCTCCGCGGAGGTGGATCAGGTCAGTGGTAAATACTTCGTGGATGAAAAAGAAGCGCGCTCTTCGCCAGCCTCATATGATGCAGACACTGCCCTGCACTTGTGGGATCTGAGCGCAGGG
>JAGDMX010000113.1 GCA_017860725.1 Chloroflexota bacterium
CCGGCGCCGAAGCGGTCGCCGACCTCTTTCATCGCCGGCAGCAGAACATTGTTCAGGATGCTCACGGCCGTTTCATGCCGGGAGGCGCCCGGATCGCGCCTCAGGATTTCGTCGATATCGCTCTCCACACCCTCCTTATGGCGGTGCAGGATGCGCCAGCCCAGGCGCTGTTCCGCGCTCATCCCGGCGGTGGGATCTTCAGAGACAGTAGCGTGCTTCTGCGACTCGGCGGCGCTGCTGGCAAAGTATTCGATAAAGCGCTGCAGCGCGTCGGGGCGGCGGTTGAAGATCAGGTCTTCTGCCAGCCGGCGCTCTTCGTCCGGGATTTCGGCATAAGGTGTGATGTGCGCCGGATTGACGATCGCCATATCCAGCCCGGCCTGTACAGCATGGTAGAGCATCACGCTGTTGAGCACCGGGCGGGCGCGGGCATCCAGACCGAAAGAGACGTTGCTCACACCCAGCGAGGTCAGCACTCCCGGCAAGAAGGTTTTAATCTGGCGAATTCCCTCCAGGGTCTCGATGGCAGAGTTGGCAAACTCTTCTTCGCCGGTTGCCAGGGTAAAGGTCAGCGTGTCGAATACCAACGCCTCGGGGCGTAAGCCTTGCTCGTGAACGGCCAGATCATAGACGCGCCGGGCGACTTCCAGCTTGTGCTCGGCTGTCTTTGCCATGCCTTTCTCATCGATCGTCAGCACCAGCACGGCTGCGTTGTGCTGGCGCGCCAGTTGGAAGACTCGCTCGGCTTTTTGCCGCCCGCTCTCCAGATGAGTGGAATTCAGCATGCAGCGTCCCGGGGCGGTCTTAAGCGCCGCTTCCATCACCTCTACCTCGGTCGAGTCGATCACCAATGGTACATCCACGCCCATCGCCAGCTTCTTAACCACCCGCCGCATCAGCTCGATCTCATCCGGGCGCTCGGTAACCGCTACCGAGATATCCAGGGCATGTGCCCCGCCATCGACCTGCTCGCGGCCCAACTCGAGGATGGTATCGTAATCTTCCGCCAATAGTACACGTTTGAATTTGCGGCTGCCCTGGGCGTTGCAGCGCTCGCCGATCAGCAGCGGCGGGGGCTGCTGGTGCATCGGTGTGGCGCGGATAGAAGACGATAATCGGGGTTCATCTGTATGCGGGCGCGGCGGATGAGCCTTCCTGGTGGGCGGCGTGCCGCCTAATTTCTCCACCAGCAACTTTAGATGTGCCGGGGTTGTGCCGCAGCAGCCGCCGACGACGCTGATGTGGTTTTTCTCGACAAACTCGACCAGCGCCTGGGCAAACGGTTCCGGCTCGAGGGGGTATACGGCTTCGCCGTCCACATTGAGCGGCAGGCCGGCATTTGGGATGCAGGAGACGGGCAGGGTGGCGTGCTCACCTAAAAACTGGATTGGCTGGCGCATATGCTCGGGTCCGGTGGAGCAATTTAAACCGATGACATCGATCGGCAGCCCTTCCAGAATGGTCAGGGCGGCGGCGATATCGGTGCCTAGCAGCATCCGCCCGGTGGTATCCAGCGTGACCTGCGCCTGGATCGGCAGGTAGACCCCGCTCTGGGCAAAAGCCTGCTGGATGCCGGTGATGGCGGCCTTGACCTCCAGGATATCCTGGGAGGTCTCGATCAGCAGCAGATCTACCCCACCTGTGATCAGTCCCAAGGCCTGCTCCCGGAAAATATCCGCCAGCTCGTCAAAGCCGATGTTGGAAAGCTCCGGATCGTCGGCCGAGGGCAGCTTGCCGGAGGGGCCAATGGAGCCGGCGACGAAGCGCGGCTGGCGGGGGGTGCTGTACTCGTCAGCCAGCCGGCGAGCCAGGGAGGCAGCAACCGTGTTGATCTCGTCCACCCGTCCAGCAAGCCCGTATTCCCCCAGAGTCAGGCGGTTGGAGCGGAAGGTGTCGGTCTCCAGAACATCCACGCCGGCTTCCAGGAAGGAACGGTGCACCTTTTCGACGGATTGTGGGAAGCTAATCACCAGGTAATCGTTGCAGCCGTTGTACTGCTCGCCGCCAAAATGCTCGGCGGTCAGTTTCTGTGCCTGGAGACTCGTGCCCATGGCACCATCGAAAATCAAGACGCGCTCCTGTAGGGCGTCCAGGTATCTGCGGTTGGTGTACTGGCGATCCATAGGCATCCCATCCTGTGCAGCGAAATAAAAACGCCTCCCATGGGAGAGACGTAAAGACTTGCTATATTGTGAGTCTATCATACCAAAGATTGGCTGTCAAATCGGGCTTTGGTATAATAAATATATATTTAATTATAAAATATATTTTAATTTGATGTAATCTCAATAACCAAGAGAGGATGTTTCTCAGCGGCTATGCCGCCAAGAAACATCCACCCTTCTATTTAGAGATGAGTTATAAATATTCGTGGATTCCTTACAGCGTATCCAGAATTTCGAGCTTGTCAAACTGCTGGCGGATGCCAGGCGGCTGATGATCTTACGCCTGCTCATGGCAGGTCCGTGGACTCTCTCTCAGCTTGGCCTGGCGCTAAACGAACACCCGGCCCAGGTACGCCACCACTTAAAGCTGCTGGAGGACGCAGGTTTTGTAGAACTGGTAACGACGCGCGTCGTGCGCGGGTTTGTGGAGAAATATTATCGTGCCAGGGCTCAGGCTTTCCTGATCCAGGAGCTGGTCTTGCCGGCGCAGGTCGACCGAGAAGCGACCATCGCCATGGGCAGTCATGACCTGGCATTGGAGTTGCTATTCCAGCAGCTCCAGGACAAGAAAATAGGGATGAGTTTTTTCTCGCTACCGGTCGGCAGCCTGGATGGCCTGGTGGCACTGCGCCAGGGTATCGCTCACCTGGCGGGCTCTCATCTGTGGGACCCAGCCAGCGGCGAATACAACCTGCCGCATGTGCGCTACCTGTTCCCCGATCGGGCGATGGTGCTGATTACTCTGTCACACCGCCAGCAGGGCTTGATTGTTGCCAGCGGCAATCCATACCGGATCGCCGGGCTGCCGGACCTGATCCGGTCCGATGTCAGTTTTATCAACCGCATCCATGGCTCAGGCACGCGCGTCTGGCTGGACCGCGAGCTGGCACGGCTCGACTTGCCTGTCTCTCAAATTCGCGGCTATGCTCAGGAAGTCCGCACCCATAGCGAAGTCGCCCAGGCGGTTGCCAGTGGCACGGCGGATGCCGGGCTAGGTTTGCAAGCCGTAGCTTACCAGCGATCGCTAGATTTTATTCCTATCTTCAAGGAGCGCTACGATTTGGTAATCCCGCGTGACCTGTTGGAAAAACCCGGGGTACAGCAGGTAATCGAGCGGTTGAACAGCCCGGATTACCGTCGCCAAGTCGGCAAGATGCCGGGTTACGACATTTCCCACATGGGAAATGTGCTGGACGTTTAGCTCATCTCCTGACGGCCAAACAACGCTCGCAGCAAGGTACTCTGGTCGGCATATTCCATATCGCCACCGACCGGCAGGCCGCGCGCCAGGCGTGTTAATCGCACGCCGTAAGGCAGGAGCTGCTGGTGCAGATAGGCGGCGGTATAATCCCCCTCCATGCTCGGATTAGTCGCCAGGATCAGTTCTTTAACACTTCCGGAGCGCACCCGCTCGACCAGCTCCCGGATGCGCAGATCTTCCGGTCCGATGCCTTCGATAGGGGATAGCGCCCCATGCAGTACATGATATACCCCCGGGTAGCTGCCGGTGCGCTCCAGCGCCAGGACATGCAGCGGCTCCTCAACTACGCATACCAGGCTTTTATCCCGCTCCGGGCTGGCGCAAATCTCGCACTCAACCCGCCCAGAGGTGGTGATGTTGTAACAGGTCTGGCAGTAGCTGGTGCCGCTTTTGATATTCTTAAGCGCCTCCGCCAGGTCGAGCGAGAGCTCATCCTGGGCGCGCAGCAAGTAGAATGTCAGCCGGGAGGCGGTTTTTGGACCGATTCCCGGCAGGCGCGAGAAGGCATTGATCAGGTCTTGAATAGGTTCAGGCAGTAGCATGCGCTAAAACTCGCACTGAAACAGGTGAATTAGAATGGCAGCCCACCAGCCAGTGGCCCCAGGCTCTGGGCAGCCAGCTCGCGCGATTTATCCAGGGCGCTGTTGAAAGCGGCCAGCAGCAAATCCTGCAGCATCTCAGCATCGGCATCCTTCAGCAACTCAGGATCGAGCTCGATGGCTGTGCAGCGCTGGTCGCCGGTGACGGTGACTTTCACTACTCCGCCCCCGGCAGTCGCCGAGACCGTTTCTTCCGCCAGGCGTGCCTGAGCCTGCTCGATCTGCTCTTGCAGTTTTTGCAGCTGCCCCATCATGCCGGGTGATCCGGTTTGCTTGGGGGCTTTATATCCTTTGGCCATATTTCCTCCAATAATAGGTAGTATTACGTCAGTTCGGGATAATTGAAAAAGGGAAGTTTGGGTTTATTTTGGGCGGCTCCGCCGCCCAAAATCCTTTTATCCCGAATTCACGTTATTATTGCATGTCGACGATCTCGCCGCCCAGATCGCGCAACGCTGCGGCTACCATGCTATCGCTCTCTACTTCCGGCGGTAGCGTGCCGCGCTCTCCCTTGGCGACAAAGCAGCGAATGGGGATCTCCACCCCCAGGACTTCTGCCAGCACTTTGCGGGTGATCTCGATATTATTCCCGTTTTCCATTTTATTTTTGGCGAAGTCACCGTTAAAACCCAGGTAGAGGGTCCCGTCCTTGACGGCATATGGTTTGCAGGAGTTTAGGGCTGCCTGGGTGCTGCGGCTGGTTTGGCCCGCAAGCTGCACAATTTTCCGCCAGTTGTTATCAATTTGGTCCAGCGTCAATGCATTAGCGGATGGAGGGGGCGTTTCTGGCGACGAGTCATCGGCTGATTGATGGGGAACAGGTTGTTTTTCGCCAGCTTGGCTTTTAGCCGTGTCACTCTTAACTGGACTTGCTTTCGTTTTTGGCGGAACTGCCGGGGCTGTCTCACTCAGGGTTGTTCCGGCCGTTGGTTTTTCGGCCGCTTGAGTGGATTTGGGTGCCTCGTGCTGTGCCCCGGGTGTTTGTCCTGTTTGCAGATCAAGCGAGGTGAGGAAGGCTATCTCCAGTGGCAGGGCCGGCTGCCAGGAGTTGCGTGCTTCGCTGCCGGCAGCCTGGTTGAACGACCGGATCACCTCCAGCAGCACCGGGGTAGTAAATGCCTGGGCATGGCGCGCCATGCTGGCCTTCAATTCCGATGTGGCATCTACCTGGCCCGAGCTGCCCATGCGGATGAGCAGCAGACCGCGCAGATAATCGACAATCTGCCGGGTAAGCTGGCGTGGGTCGCTGCCGCTGTCCAGGGCCAGGTGGATTTGTTCCAGTCCTCTGGCTGTCTCTCCGGTTAACACGGCATCGACTACATCCAGAACGACCTGGCTGGTGGCGGTTCCCAACACCGTCTGGGCTAGCTCCAGGCTGATTACCTGCCCGGTTGAGGCCATTTGATCGAGCAGCGAGATCGCATCGCGCATTGCCCCAGTGGATTGACGGGCAATCAGGGTCAGGGCGGCCGGCTCTACCTGAATTTTTTCCGCTTTTGCGATTTTTTTCAGCACAGCCACTATGTCCGCCACCGGTATGCGGCGAAATTCGTGGCGCTGGCAGCGCGACAGGACGGTGGCTGGAATCTTGTGCACCTCGGTCGTCGCCAGCACAAAAATGGCGTGCGGGGGAGGTTCTTCCAGAGTCTTGAGCAGGGCGTTGAAGGCCGCGGTCGACAGCATGTGCACTTCGTCGATGATGTAGATCTTATAGCGTCCCAGGTTGGGTGCAAAGTTGATCTTATCGCGCAGGTCACGCACATCCTCGACACTGGTGTTGGATGCAGCGTCGATCTCGATCAAATCCAGGAAACGACCCTGGCTGACCGCCTGGCAGGGATCGCACTTGCCGCATGGTCGGGCGCTAAGATCGGGATCCAGGCAGTTGACCGCCTTGGCCAACAACCGGGCGGTGGTAGTCTTGCCAGTGCCGCGCGGCCCGGCGAACAGATAGGCGTGCGCGACACGCTCGCCGGTAATCGCGTTGCGCAGGGTTTGCACCACGTGATCCTGACCGATCACCGCTTCCCAGCTTTGAGGCCGCCACTTGCGATACAGGGCTTGCGTCATGCGCTGGTTCCTCTTGTGATCGCATCAATCTCGCGCGCTAAATTAACCGGCAGCCGCTGGAACTGGTCCGCGGGAACTTCCAGGTTATAGCGAAAGATCTGCTTGTTGATTTGAGAGATTTGATCTTGAAAGCGATCCACAGCGCGCCGCCAATCAGCCTCTATCGCCCCTCCGGGTTGACCGCTTGTCAGGGCTTTCTGGCGCCAGTCCCAGGAGCGCTTCAGTTCATGGCGGGCGTTCTCCAGCGCCTGCTCGATTTCCTGGCGGGTTGCGATCCAGGGCAATGTAAACCCGCTGCTCTGCAGCATATGGTGTGCCACGCGCCAATCGGGATCGATAAAGGGATTATCGTCCAGGTTTAAGGGTTTGCCTTTGCCTGGCAGGTTGTCGAACTTGCCCTCTTGTTGGGCTTTCTGAATGTGATCCTCGATATTGCTCACAGTGCTTGCCCCTTTCAGGGGATCAGATAGGTAGCCCTTACTTCACCCAGGGAGTCACGCAGCGTGACCATCTCACCCGATTTCCACACCGGTTGATCCAGGCCCCAAAACAACTCACTGACGGTGTTGGCGCCCGCCCGGGTGAAGACATTCAAGGCCCCGCCTTTGGTATAGATCACCACTTGAGGAAAGGTATACGCCAGACCGGTTTGAGTCTCCAGCAGCCAGCCGGCCAGTGAAAGCTCACCATTGACGACACTGCGAATAATCACGCGCTCCGATTCCAGGTCGCCTACAGCCGCCACGCTCTCAATCTCTGCCACCCGCTTGGGAATGCGCAGGGTCTCGCCGATGCCCAGAATTTGGTTCTCGCTGAAGCCATTGGCAGCCAGCAGCTCGGGTATGCTGATACTATATTCAGTTGCGATGCTGTCGAATGTCTCTCCCGACTGCACCGTATGGAATGTAAAAGACGGGGTTGGTGTGGGCGCGGGCGTGGGAGTATCCTGTGGAGTCGGTGTAGCCGTAGGATCTGGTGGCGGGCGGAGGATTTGCCCGATCGGTGGAATGATGCCTCCCGCCACCGGGCTGCGTAGTTGATCCCAGAGGTAGAGCACGCTGACCGTCGCACAGGCGGATACGAAAAAATTGAGCAGCAGGAAAAGGGTCAGGCGGGTGAACTGTTTCATGGCGTGTCCTTCGGGGGAATGATAGCATAAACTGGTCAATGTGCCAATCTGACTTTGGATTGGTCGGATCGAGGATGTCTGAATCAGTTAGAATTAAATCATGCCGTACATCGTCGATGGTCATAACCTGATCCCGAAAATCCCCGGCCTCAGCTTGCGGGCGATTGATGACGAGATGCAGTTAATTGAGCTGTTGCAAGAGTTTTGCCGGGTACAGCGCAAAGCGCTGGA
>JAGDMX010000114.1 GCA_017860725.1 Chloroflexota bacterium
GGTGCCCCTGATCCGGGGAACCCCTCTTCGATAGACCCAGATCAGATCAACACGTGGGTGGAAGAAGGCGTCATCGAATGGTGGGGCTGGCAGGCAGACACGCGCATCGTATTTGCGCAGAGTCATATCATCGTGCTGCCATCTTCATACGGTGAAGGCATACCGGTAGTTCTGCTGGAAGCGGCTGCCAGTGGGCGTGCGGTGGTAGCATCGGATATCCCTGGTTGCCGAGAGGCGGTGCAAACCGGATACAATGGCCTGCTTGTGCCCCCCAATGATGCTCTGGCATTGGCACAGGCTTTGCGCACTTTGATTGCTGACCCAGAGCGATACCGGCAAATGGGTGCCAATGGACGGCAACTCGTTTTAGCGCGTTTCACGGTTTCTCAGGTGAATGCGGAGACCCTGGCGTTGTACCAGCAGCTGCTCTCTAATCATTAAGGTCTGGATGATCTCACGACCTCCCGGCGATTTCCCTGGATAGAAGTCGCGGTCTACGTGCAGCAGCGAGCGATGTATATTCAAGCCGGCTTGTATGCATGGTAGAATGATGGCTGTTTTCTAATGATGCTCTCGGATTGGAATCTACGCGAGGAAATTCTGGCTGTAAGCCACCGCTGGTGGCTGGCAGTGCTGGCTTTCTTGCTGGGTAGTTTAATCGGAATTGGGATTTCGTTCCTGGTTCCTGGGAACTACCGGGCGGAAAGCGTCTTAGGCATTGCCTATAATGGCGACGCCATTTACAGAAACCCGGACGACTACAAGAACTGGCAGCTTCAACAGTTAAATAATCTCGCTCTGGCACCCGATGTGCTGCGAGAAGCTCTTAAACGTTTGAGGCTGGTCGATCCGTACTGGGGTGACATCTCGCGCAAGCAGTTTCATGCCATGCTCGACCTGTCCTGGCGTAATACCGGCGCCTGGCGATTTTTTGTGGATAACCGCTCAAGCCAGCGCGCGGCTGACGCTGTTGAGACCTGGGTGCAGGTATTTTTGGATAAATATCAAGAAGCATTGACCTCTACTAGCGAATTGTTTTCGGACTCCGCCCGGGTCAATGAATTGAGTCAAACGGATGCAGAAAAAACAGCACGCCTGAATCAGTTGCTCGTTGCTCAAAGCTCCCTGCAGCTTTGGCAGGACGGTGTGGCAAAGGAGCAGATGGAACAACCGCTGGATACCATTTCCCACTGGCGGTTGTATTCGCTGGCAGCCAATGCGGCTGGCTTTGATCCTGCCTGGAGCTCTATCCTGGAAAGCTTGCCACCAACCGGTTCCTTGCCGGCCGATTATATGCAGTGGTCGCTTGAACTTCAAGGATTACTTGCCCAGGAGATACAGAACCTGCAAGCTGAATTGACTATATTAAAACAGGATCGCGAGGCTGCAACCCAAGAATATGAGCGCCGGGTACAACGTAGTCGAGGACTCACGACTACCACAGTGGTCAGCAGGGCTTCCGATGATGCCTCCACGGTGCGTGCTATCCGCACCACGCCGACATATGCCTTGGTCGGCGGCTTGCTTGGGCTTCTGACTTGGCTCTTAATCTGGCTGCTGCGCCGGCGACCAGGATTCCGCCATGACAACCGATAAGAAATCTCTGCTGGGCTCCTCCCGGGCTTTCTTTTGGGCGTTATTCCTGATGACTCTGACTTTCAGCAGTTTTCCCTACTTTCCACCTGCAATGGGTGGTGAAGCGTTGGTGCGCCCCCTGGCGATTTACCCCCTGCTGATTTTGCTGATCCTGGTGACAATTCCTTACTTGTTTACGAAGCGACTTCCGACAACCTTGATTTCCTTCCTGCCATTTGTCATCGCGGTGGTTGCCAGCTCCGCGATTTCACTGTTAATCGGTATTGACGCTACACAAGGAGTATCGCTGACCAGCCGTTTGCTGCGTGCATTAATCACACTGTTACTTGGCGCGGCGATCTATTTTACTGTGTCGGTTTATCCCCAATCACCTGAAGATATGAAAGCCAGCCTGCGATGGCTATATATTGGTTTTTCTATCGCGCTGTTTTGGGGCTCATTGCAGGCTGTTTATGTCATCCATTTTCAGCCACGCTACTTTAAGGTTCTCGGAGATATCCAACAATTCTTTTCAACCCGCCGTTTGTTTGATAACCGTGTATCCGGGCCAACTTATGAACCCAACTGGTTTGCCCAGCAAATTGGGCTTCTACTTTTACCCTGGCTGTTGGCATCCGTCCTATCCGGGCATACGGTGTTTCGCTGGCGCTGGCGCTGGCTAACGATTGAATGGTTTTTGTTATTGTGGTCGCTGGCAGTGCTGGTTTTTACCTTCTCACGTGCTGGTCTTGCAGTCATGGCGGCTTTGATCTTCTTGGGTTGGCTGTTATTTCGCCCTGCTCGCCGGGGGACAAAAAAGGTCCAAAAACCTAAACGCGTGGTTTGGGTTCGGCATCTGTTAGAAGCCGGTGTAATTTTGGCGATCGTGACAGGTCTGGTCTTTGCGGCAGGGAGCAACAATACTTTCTTCTCTCGCATCTGGGATTACACGTCTGAAGCGCAAAGACCTACCCTGTTTGAGTATGTGCGCTACCTGGGTTTTGGAGCTCGTGTAATGTACAGTGATACCGCCTACCGGATCTACAACGCCTATCCACTAACAGGCATTGGCCTGGGTAACTATGCCTTCTTTTTCAACGAATATCTTAAAATTAACAATCTGGCTTTATACCCGGAAGTACTGCGCATTGTAACACCTGAAAAAGGCATCAATACTCTGATCACGCCTAAAAATTTGTATATGCGCCTACTGGCCGAGACGGGATTGATCGGGTTGGCGACATTCGTCGCATTTTCACTGGCTATCGCGGGCTGTGCCATTTACATGCGCCTTTCCTTACGACCAGAGGAGAAATTTTGGGGTACGGCAGGGATATTGGGGATCATTGCATTTTCGCTATCTGCCATGTCGTTTGATTCTTTTGCTATCCCAAATATGTGGGTTGTGTTTGGCTTGATCACAGCTGCAGCCAACCTTTCATTTCGCAATGCGCGTGATAAAGAGCAAAACGCTTTGGGTGCTCATGTCCAGCCTTGAATGGTGAGAGAGGACCGTAGTTTTTGAAAAAATCTTGTCTTATACCGGCGGTTTTTATTGGTTTGGTGATTCTGTTTGCTGCCAGTTGCTTGATTTTTACTGGCCAAGCGTTTCTAATCCCCTGGCTGAATGCACGCAGTGAGGCGGGGCTTAGCCCGACTGAACCTTTACCAGAATTTGCCACACCTACTATTCGGACAGGCAGTATCGGTAGCCAGGCAATACAACCTCCGGCCACTCCGACCGCCCCTACGACCGAGCCGTTCCCCAAAAGTACACAGGCGGCTGCAACTGAACTGGTAAGTCCACAAACGAGTATTTCGGCGGCAGAAGAAACGCTAAGTACATTGATTGGGATTACAGTCCCAGCCAGCGACTTGTTTGACCTGGCATATCGTCTGGAAGGGAAGAGTAATATTGCTCCGACCCTGGAACCGCCGCTTTTCCCTTTCCAGGTCGGTGCGCAAAAAGCGTTTTGGGTTCTGGATACGGATGCCAACCAGTATTTCCAGGTTCAGACGATTCTGCAATATGCCACCGAGCACTTATATTTCTGGGTCGAAACGGGGATCCCTTATAATGAAAATGCCTTGCATCGCCTGGCAGAAACCTTTGAAAATCACATTTACCCAACCACACGCGCATTTTTCGGCAGTGAATGGACCCCAGGTGTAGACAGTGATCCGCATCTTTATGTTGTGCTGGCAGGTAATGTCGGTAATTCGGTAGCGGGTTATTTTTCGTCCAATGATGAGTATCCCCCGTTGTTAAGCGAATATTCCAACGGACATGAGATGTTTTTGATCAATGCAGATCAAGTAGCCCTGGATCAGGAGTACACCTATGGGGTATTGGCGCATGAGTTCCAACACATGATCCATTGGAATCTGGATATTAATGAAGATATCTGGATGAATGAAGGCTTTGCAGACCTGGCCATGCTGCTGAATGGTTATGATATTGGGGGCGCCGATCTTAGCTATGCAGCCGACCCGGATATCCAGTTAAATTACTGGCCAGACGAGCAGGAAGAGCTTACTCCCCATTACGGAGCAGCATTTTTGTTCCTTGCCTATTTCCTGGATCGCTTTGGCGAGCAGACCACGCAGCGCCTGGTAGCGCATGCTGAGAACGGACTAACCAGTATTGACCAGGTGCTGGCTGAGATGAACCTCACCGATCCGGAGACGGGACAGGTGATTACCGCTGAAGACCTGTTTGCGGACTGGGTGATTGCGACTTATTTGCAGGATGGTGAGGTGGGTGATGGGCGGTATGCTTATAGTAATTATCCGAGCTTACCAGACCCGGAAATTGCCGAGGTTGTCCGCTCCTGTCCGAATGGTGTTGCCCGACGAGAGGTAAGCCAGTTTGGTGTGGATTATATCCTTGTCCGCTGTCGAGGTGATATTTTATTGGAGTTTGCCGGGACCGAAGAAGTAGCCTTATTGCCGACGGATCCATATTCTGGCGATTACGCCTTCTGGTCCAACCGAGGGGATGAGGCCGACATGAGCCTGACCCGAGCCTTTGATTTCCGCAATGTACCTGCTCCGATTTCTATGACCTATTGGACCTGGTACGACTTGGAGCAAGACTACGATTTCCTTTACCTGGAAGCCTCGCTGGATGGGGAGCGCTGGCAAATCCTGACCACACCAGCAGGCACACCGGAGGACCCCAAAGGCAACAGCTTTGGCTGGGCCTATAACGGTGCAAGCGGCGGTGGGAATACGCCGCGCTGGATTCAGGAGAATGTCGACCTGTCCCAGTTTGCCGGTCAGCTAGTGAATCTGCGTTTTGAATACGTGACTGACTCGGCGGTCAATGGCGAGGGGCAGTTGCTAGATGATATTGCTGTTCCCCAAATCGGCTATTTCTCCGATTTTGAGGCAGACAGCGGCGGTTGGAAAGCGAGCGGATTTGCCCGGGTGCAGAATGTGCTGCCTCAAACTTACCGAATCTCGCTGATCAAAAGCGGAGAGAATACAACCGTAGAAAAATTT
The DNA here is from genome assembly GCA_017860725.1 of Chloroflexota bacterium. Taxonomy (GTDB): domain Bacteria; phylum Chloroflexota; class Anaerolineae; order Anaerolineales; family UBA4823; genus CTSoil-045. Next base: position 5,080 of record JAGDMX010000114.1, read on the forward strand.
GTACTCTCAGGCGAAAATACGCTGCAAATCCCGCTACGATTGGGTGATGGGGTGAATGAAGTAGTTTTAGTGGTCTCGGGGACGACCCGGTATACTAACCAGAAAGCTAGCTATCAATATAGTCTGGAAGAACGTTAGCCAGTATCAAGTCTAGAGTAAACTCGGGGCTGTCCTATGCAATTCCTGGGCCAGCTCCGAGTTTGCAGTTTCTGTGTGCCGTTCGGCTAACCTGGGCGTCGCGGGGCACGCAGCTCAGCTAATTGGCGCTCCAATTCCGCCCGGCGGAGCTCGGCAGCGTGGCCGACCTCATCCTGGATGCGCTGTACCTGGCCCTGGATTTGCCCACGTAGTTCATCGCCGGATGAGGGCGCGAACAAGAGCGCCAGGCTTACCCCAACCAACGCACCCGTGGTCAGGCCGATCAAGAAGTTAATCAAGTTCTTTGGTTCATTCATTGCTCACCTCCATAGTAGATCTTGATTTTACACCGTATGCCGTCCTGCTCACCAGGACCTCCCCCCTGGATTGATCTAAAAATATTATATCCAATGTATTAATCTAAGGCAACCTTTGATCTCTAACGCTTGTATAATTGGCTTGCAGCGCAGAGATTGCTGAATACTGAATTCGAGTTATCCAATGATTATACTTTCCGTGGGCATGCCCCGAGCTGGCTCGGGATGGTACTATAACCTGACCAATGATCTGGCATTGGCGGCAGGCTATCGAGATGGCCGAGAGATCCGTAAGCGCTACCATTTACAAAGCATCCTGACCGAAGTGAACTGCAATATTGGCGCCCTGACGTCTCGCCGGCTGCTGATGGTGCTGGTGCCATCCTTGCTGGGGAACAATTTTGTCATCAAGGCTCATGCCGGGCCTACGCCGATGGCTCTACGACTGATTCGAGCCGGTCAGCTCAGGCCAGCGTATATATATCGCGATCCTCGGGATGCCATGCTTTCAGCGTACGAGAACGGGCAACGGGCGTTGGAAAAAGGCCGGCCAAACGCTTTCTCCCATCTGACTGATTTTGATGCCGCGCTGGATTTCATCCTGGAATATGTCCGCATCTCACAGGCCTGGATGAATGTGAAGAATGCTTTGCATACTTGTTATGAAAGACTGGTAAGCGACTACGATGCCGAGTCTGCCCGGATTGAAGCGTTTCTCGGGTTAGATCGAGGTGATAGGGAAATCCAGGCTGTATTAGAAAAATATCGCCCGGAATCTGCCCGCGGCGACCAAAAGGGTATGCATTTCAGCACCGGGAAGAGCGGGCGCTTCCGGCTTAAATATTCGCCCGAGCAGCAGAGAGTGCTGGCGGAGCGTCTGGGCACTTATTTGACTGATATGGGCTACGAGATATAACACTTCTCCATCCTGGCGCGCCTCAATTACAAACCTCTTGTAATTTTAAGCATTCTCGTGCATAATAACTTCGCTCGGATCCTCTGTGACCGGGACATTGGCTTCAATTCGTCAATCACATCGATTAGGCCTCTACCATATTTGGAGGGTACCATGTCAACAATTTCTCCCGACGCTCTATCTCCGATCAGGGAACGCAAAAAAATATCCACGCTGACATTCCGCCGCAAGAAGGAGCGCGGCGAGGTGATCAGCATGCTGACAGCCTACGATTATCCGACTGCCCTGGCGATTGATCAGGCGGGGATCGACTGCATCCTGGTGGGCGATTCGCTGGGCATGGTGGTATTGGGTTATCCCAACACGCTGCCGGTCACCATGGATGAGATGTTGCATCACAGCCGGGCGGTCAGCCGGGGAGCGCGTTATGCACTGATGGTTGGCGACATGCCGTTCATGTCTTACCAGGCGGCGGTGAGCGATGCGGTGCGCAACGCTGGACGCTTCTTGCAGGAAGGGGGCATGGACGCGGTGAAGTTGGAAGGCGGCCGGGAGCGAGCGGAGGCAGTGCGCCAAATCGTCTCGGCTGGCATCCCGGTCATGGGGCATATAGGACTGACGCCGCAAAGTGTAAACCAGATAGGGGGCTTTCGTCCACAGGGGCGGGATGCCACCGCCGCCAAACGTTTATTGGAAGATGCCTTGATTTTGCAGGATGCTGGCAGTTTCAGTCTGGTGTTGGAGTCGGTGCCAGCCCGCCTGGCCAAAATGATCTCCGGGCGGTTAGAGATCCCGACGATTGGGATTGGGGCTGGCGCAGGTTGTAATGGTCAGGTCCTGGTGACCCATGATGTGCTCGGCCTGTTCGATCGCTTTACGCCGAAGTTTGTTAAGAAATACGCCGATCTGCACGCCGAGATGAGCCGCGCATTTGACCAGTACCGCTTAGAGATAGAAAACCATATCTTCCCGAGCGAACAACATTCGGTTGAGATG
>JAGDMX010000490.1 GCA_017860725.1 Chloroflexota bacterium
CTGGCGATTTGGCTGTCCGAGCGTTGACTACTAGAAAGATGATCAGGGCTGCCAGGGGTATCCCAAAAGTAATAAATAGGAAAGACGGGCGCCTGAAGCTGGTTTTTAGTTCGTAAGTCAAAATTCTAGTTAATTTCTGCATGGCTACCTCGTGGTTTCAAATCCCGGCGGGCGCGGGACCCCCATAACTCGGCGAGACGGATAGGCTGACCATAACGCAGCATCCCAATGCGATAGGCTTTGGCGGCCAGCCATAAGGCTGCCAGGGCCGCCAGGGTTTGAATGGTAAAGCTCAGGGCGATTTGCCACGCCGGTATGCCGATAAAAGCGGCGCGCAACCCGACCGTCAGCAGAGATGTAAACGGCAGCATGCTCAGGAGCACAGACACGGGTCCATTCGGGTGCTCAACGATCAGACCAATGAAGAATAAAGGTAGCAAGTAGATGAAGAAATACAGCGGCCCAATTTGTTCACTTTCTTGCCGGGAAGCAATTATTACCCCGGAGGCGAACATGAGCGCATACGCGGTAACAAAAGAGGGGATAGCAATGATGGCCACATTCAACAGTCCGGCCCAATCAATATCAGGATTCTGCAGCCACTCGATACCGAAGACACTGCTGCCCAGGAATACAGCCAGGAGCACAATCATTGCCCAGGCCAGCAGCAAGGACAGGCTGATCCCCACTACACTCAACACTTTCCCCCAGATCATTTCGGTCGGGGAGATTGATGTGCTCACCACTTCGATCGTGCGGTTCTCCTTCTCTTTGAAAACTGCGTCCATCAAGTATCCTGCGCTAATGGCAATCATGCCGATCAAGGCCAATGCAACCACCAGCGTCAGGACCTGTTCGAAGAGGGGTGCGTCTGAAGGGAACTCGCGCCCATCTTGTAATGACCGCACGATCACAGTGCCCCCCTGGACGAGATGTTGGGCGACCTGTGGCGGCTGCTCGCTGAGCAGGTTAGCCTGCATGAAATCGAAAAATTGGCGATAGGCGTTATCCCCTGGTTGTTTATAGAACAATAGCTCCACATCTCCACTCTGCAAATAGTCCGGCGCCAGGATAAAGACTGCCTGGACTTCCTGCGCATTCAGCGCTGTTACTGCCTGCATCCTGTTCTCAAAAGCAATCATCGTGAGTGCCTCGTCTGGATTGTTGTTGGGCACGGAAGCCGGATTGCTGACCAGGCCAGATTGGTCGATATAGCCAACCGGGGCGTCATTTTTCTGAGAGGCCTCCATGACTATTCCCATCACCATCATCAGGCCGATATATAACGGTATGCTCAGCAGAACCAGCAAGAAGCTTTTCTTGAAAACATTGAGCCGGAATTCATACCGGCACACTAACCACAGCTTGGACATCTTATTATCCTCCGGTGACCATACGGATGAAAATTTCTTCCAGGCTGGGCGCGGCGATCTCGAATCCCTTGACCTGCACGCCCTGCTGCAAGAGCGTCCACAGCATATCTTGGGAAGTAACACCCTGCGCCAGAGTCAATTTCACCGAGTGGTTGTGCACCTCACGGCGCACCTCGCCGGGCAGAGCAGGAAATTCGCTGTCCGTATGCACCAGCACCTCCTGACCGGCAAACCGCTGCTGGATTTCCTCCAGGTTACCGTACAGAATAGTGCAGCCCTGATGAATTAACAGGATGCGGTTACATAGCTCTTCGACCTGGTGCATCTGGTGCGTCGACATCAGGATGCTGGTACCTTTCTGGCTCATCTCCAGGATCAGCTCCTTGACCATCTGGGTGTTGACCGGGTCCAGCCCGGCAAACGGCTCATCGACGAGAACCAGTTCGGGCTCATGCACCACGGTGGCGATGATCTGCGCTTTCTGCTGCATACCTTTGCTCAATTCTTTGACTTTTTTCTTTTTATGAGCTGCCAGGTCAAAGCGCTCGAGAAGAGGCGCCAGGCAGCGTTTAGTTTCCGCGGCCGAGAGTCCTTTGAGCGTTCCCAGGTACACCAGGCATGTATCCAGAGTGACATCCTGGTACAGGCCGCGCTCCTCGGGCATGTAGCCAATCAGGTTTTTCTTCTGCTCCGTCATCGGTCCGCCCAGCACCGCCACCTGGCCGGAATCAGGCTTAAAGATATCCAGCACGATGCGGATCGAGGTGGTTTTACCCGCGCCGTTCGGCCCCAGCAGCCCGAAGATTTCACCCGCGTTTATATCGAAGGAAACCTCATGCACAGCCTGCAGGCTGCCAAAGGTTTTACTGATATTGGTGACATCAATGGCTTTCATTGTTATTCTCCAGCTAGGTTTGTCGTCTCAGGGGAGTCTGTCTCAACAGGGTTGATCGAGATAATCGGTATTCCTAAATTGCTGATCTTTAGCAGCAAGCCATGCAGAGCAGACTGGTCAACCATTGCACCCACCAGCAGGGTCTCTCCTTGGCTACCAGGTGTAATCGTAAAACCCTCGAACCACCCCTCCCATTTGGGATCGATCCGGCCCTTCAAGCGAATCTGGTAGGTCTTCTTCGTTTGTGATGTGCTGGTGTTCTCCATGGCAGTACCCTTTCCAAATCATCCCCAATATGACCTGGAGGTGGATGCATTGGATCGTGCCTAGAATAGCAATG
>JAGDMX010000491.1 GCA_017860725.1 Chloroflexota bacterium
GCCAGGTAAATCTGGGCGTTGGTCAGGGTGGCCTTGGCAAGATCAAGGTTTGCCTGGGCCTCATCGACCTGCCGTTGAGTGGGTGCCTGCGAGTAGAGACTGTAATAATACTTGGCCCTGTCATAGGCTTGCTGGGCATTGTATAGGGATTGATAGAGGGAAGCCTCCCCGGGGTTGTTAATGTAATCGCCGACATTGGCCCTATCGTAGGCGGCTTGAGCCCTGTCGAGATTGTCCTTTGCAATGACAAAGCTGGCATAGTAATTCTGGATGAGTGCATCGTTCTTCCAATACTGCTGGTTGTTTAAAGCCGTTTGCGCATTGGATACATCCGCCTGCGCTTTCGCGACCTCAATTTTGGCATTTGCGATCGCTTCTGGGGAAGTCATCTCGGCCAGGTTTTGCTGGGCAGTGACCAGGTTGGTTTCCAGGGTATTCTGGGTGGCATCCTGCTGTAAAGTAGCCAGGATATCGCCTTTTTTGACCTGGTCGCCGATCTGGCTGCTCACCTTGTCCACCTGACCGCTGGTAAGCCAGTTGAGCGTGGTAGAAAGAAGCGACTTGACCGTGCCGTTTCCTTCCACGGTCGATGTAAGCGTCCCGCGCTGGACCGTGGTGGTCTGGTAAGCGGCAGCATTGCTGCCATTCTGACTGCGCAAGCTGGCGAGGAGAAGCACCAATGCGATGATCAATACCACCGCAACTCCGGCGATGATCCAACCCTTTTGTCTCTTGCTCATTTTTTGACTCCTTCTAAAGCGGATTATCTTAATAGATACCACACAGATATGAACAATCCATGAAGAAAAGATAGCATGGCATGGGAATTGTAGACCCCGTTCATTTCGAAGATTGTAATCGATCCACCATGCTTTTTCATTGTTGCATATGGTACAACTAAATTGTATAATATTCAACAATGGCAGAGATTCAATCGCTCGCCCGTGGACTGAAGATCCTGGATATCCTGAGCCGGGCGCAGGACGGCATCAGTGTTACCGAGCTAGCTGAGAGGCTGGGGGTGGACAAGGGTAGTGCCTCACGACTGGTGTCCACGTTGGTTCAGCATGGTTATGCCGAGAAAGATGAAGAAACCCGCCGGTTCCACCTTGGGGCGCAGGTTGTGTCGCTCAGCCGCAGCCTCCTGATCCGTCTACCCCTGCGGGAGGCTGCCAAACCTTTCCTGCGCCAGCTGATGGAACTAACCGGCGAATGCGCCCATCTGGCGGTGCCAGCCCAAGGAAAAGTTCTCTACATTGACCAGGTGGAATCTCCGGCCACGTTGCGGGTGAATGCCCAGGTGGGGACGATGAACCCACTGCACTGTACCGCACTGGGAAAAGTTATACTTGCATTCGGTGAAGTAGAGCTTCCAGCCGTCCTGGAATCCTTTACTGCTCACACCCTGACGGATCCCGGTCAATTGCGTGAAAACCTGGAACTTACACGAAAACGAGGTTTTGCCGTGGATGACGAGGAGTTTGACCTGGGCGTGCGTTGCATCGCCGTGCCAGTCTTCGACTTCCGTGGCAAATTGGCTGGCTCAATCGGTATCTCTGGTCCCGCCTCGCGCATGAGGCGCAAACGGCTTCCAGAGCTGGCTGGGATGGTTATCGAGATAGGAAAGTCTCTTTCCAGGCGGATGATCTATACTCGATAAGTATCGCCGGCCTATTATTTGTGTACGCGGTTATGGATCGATAAACTGATTGCAGATTAAAAAAAGCGAGCAATACACATGGGAGAGACAAGCAAACCGGATCAAGCAGAACTCACCCGCCAGCGGAAGGAGCATGCCGCCACTCTGGTGCGCTGCGAACACCTGCCGCGCCGCCTCGGGCTCAGCCTCTCTGAAGCGCTGGTGCTGGGTTTGTTGCGGCAGGAGGTGAAGATTTTCTTCAGCGTCTTCGGGCATGGCTCGACCGAGGTGGGCGAGGTGCTGCGCATCTACCAGGAAGCCGGGTTGGTCAGGGTCTTCGGGGTTCGCAGCGAGATCGAAGCCTCGCATGCTGCAACCGCCCTTCGTTGGGTCACCGGTGAGAAGGCTGCCGTGGTGACCTCGATCGGGCCGGGCGCTCTGCAAGCCCTGGCGGCATCCCTGGTTCCAGCTTCGGATGGAATCGGTGTCTGGTATCTTTTCGGGGATGAGACCACGCAGGATGAGGGCTTTAACATGCAGCAGGTGCCCAAGCATGAGCAGGGATTATTCTTGAAAATGGCTGAGACTATCGGCCGGGCCTATACCCTGCACACGCCCCTGGCACTCCCAACCGCCCTGCAGCGCGGCGCCGCGACGGTGGGCCATCCCTATCGTCCCGGTCCGTTCTACCTGCTGATGCCGATGAATACCCAGGCGGCCTGGCTGCCGGATTTCAACCTGGACGAACTGCCGGAAATCTGCCCGATTTCTCTGGGCGCGGCGGAGGGCGATTATTCATTGGCCTCCCGATGGATCCAGGAAGCCAGGCAGATCATCGTCAAGGTGGGCGGTGGCGGGAGGAGTGCCGGTGTAGAACTGGTCAGTCTGCTGGAGAGGTCGGGTGGCGTGCTGGTACATACCCCCATCGCCAGCGGTTG
>JAGDMX010000015.1 GCA_017860725.1 Chloroflexota bacterium
ACCCAGTGACCAAAGGTATGCAGGCCGGGCAAGTTGAGTGCACCCCCAACTGTTGATAGAAATGCCAGAATGATCAGCGGGATGGTCATCGTCGGGGGGCTTTCTTTGGCGTACTGCGCCGCGGAGCTGCGTGACTTGCCGAAGAATACTAACAGCACCTGCCTCGTCATATAAAATGCCGTCAGAAATGCCGCCAGAAGCAGCATGATGAACACTGGCTGGTTATGCAGACTGGCATCCAGCAGGATTTCATCTTTGGACCAGAAACCGGCAAAGGGGAATATTCCCGCCAGTGCCAGGGCACCAATCAAGTACACCCAAAATGTCAGCTTCATGGTATGGCGCAAGCCACCCATGTTGCGCATGTCCTGCGGATCGAAATCGTGACTGTGTCCCTTGAGAGTTTTCTTCAATTTCTCATCATGCTCGACATGATGTTGGCCGCGCTCCACTCCCTGAATGACAGAGCCGGATGCCAAAAAGAGCAACCCTTTGAAGAAAGCATGGGCGATCAGGTGGAACATCCCGGCAACGAACGCACCCATGCCAACCGCTGCTACCATAAAGCCAAGTTGGCTGACGGTTGAATATGCCAGGACTTTCTTGATATCAAATTGACCCACAGCAATCGTGGCTGCAAATAGAGCCGTAGCGGCTCCAACCAATGCCACAACATTCTGTACCTGCGGCACTTGAATGTAAAGCTCGGCAGAGCGGGCAATCAAATAAACACCGGCCGTGACCATCGTGGCAGCATGGATCAGCGCGGAGACCGGAGTTGGACCTGCCATGGCGTCCGGCAACCAGACATACAGTGGAATCTGCGCCGATTTGCCGGTCACTCCCAACAACATTGCCAGGGTGATGGCGGCAATAATCCAGGGAGCAGCCTCGGCAACTTCGGGGGCTTTCTCGAAAACGGTATGGAAATCCAGCGAGCCAAAACCCCAAAACATAAAAAACAATGCCAGTAAAACGCCGAAATCACCAATCCGGTTAGTGACCATTGCTTTCTTGGCAGCGACGGCATTCCCGATGCCATCTTTGCCCTTCTCGAACCAGAAACCGATCAAAAGGTACGAGCAGAGACCCACCCCTTCCCAGCCGACGAACAGCATCAAGTAGTTATCGCTGCTGACCAGGATCATCATGGCAGCGATAAACAGGTTCATGTAGACAAAGAAGCGGCGGAAGCGTTTGGGATCACCGTTATGGCGCACATCCTCGTGCATGTAGCCGATTGAGTAGATGTGAATCAGCGTGCCTACGCCAGATACCAGCAGCATCATCGTCACTGACAGGGTATCTACCTGGAAGGCCCAGCGCACCTGAAAATCACCGATGCGGATCCATTCGGCCAGGGTCACAACCTCGCCCTCCGGATTGGAAACCAGCGAGACGGCCAGCAATACCGCCACCACAAAGGCCAGCCCGGAGGCCAGGCTGGCAATTGTCCCAACTACCTTCTCCGGCAGGCGAATCCCAAAGATGATATTAATCAACAATCCGATGACCGGGATAAAAACAACCCACGGCACCAGCCAGAACAATTGAGGCCCATTGGATACAGCTTCTTCAAGTAGCAACATGGCTATCCTTTCAGGAGGTTGATCTGATCCACGTCAATGCTCTGCTTGGTCTGGAAGATAGCAACAATCAACGCCAGGCCTACTGCCACCTCCGCTGCGGCGACAGCCATCACAAAAAACACAAAGATCTGACCGCTGATTAACTGGTATTGATTGGCAAATGCCACAAAGGTCAGGTTGGCTGAGTTGAGCATCAGCTCCACTGACATAAAAATAATGATAGCATTGCGCCGGATCAGCACCCCTAATGCTCCCAGGCTGAATAAGACAATCGACAAACCAAGATAGTACTCAACGGGAACCATACACTCTTCTCCTCACATGCGCGCCTATGATATGCTGCCGGGCTTAGCGTTGAACCCTGCGCTGCCGCTTACGGGTCAGCACAATTGCGCCAATCATCGCGACCAGCAGCAAGATCGATGTCACCTCAAATGGCAACAGGTATTCATTGAAAAGCATCTCCGCCATCGCAGCCGGGCTGCTAAAGTCAGGATTGGCTACACTGGCAGCTTCGATACCCAATGGGCGAAACAATAGTGCATAAATCGCGACAACGGCCAGGATCGCTGCCAGGATAATAGAGACTGGCTGCTGGTATGGCAGAGTTTCGCTACGGCGCAGGCGCTCGGCACCCAGCAGCATGATTACAAACAGGAACAACACCATGATTGCTCCGGCGTATACCGTTACCTGAGCCAGGGCAATAAACGGCGCACCCAGGATCAAGTAAAGTACTGCCACTGAACTGAAATTCAAAATCAGGTTGAGCGCCGAGTATATTGCGTTTTTGCTAAACAGCATACCGACCGCCGATGCAACCGCTACCAGCGCCAGGATGATGAACAAAACAATATCAGGGATCATATTGTCTCCTCAGTCCTTCGGATCTTGCATCACCGGGATCGAACGGGTATATATTCCCGGCTCAACCTTCTGGGGCGTCGGTTTACCACCTTCATCGACAGGAACCAGCAGCATTTCCTTGGCATAGATCGATGAGCGTCGATCCGTGAAAGAAAGCTCGTAATTATCTCCAAGGACGATGGCTTCGGTCGGGCAGGCGTCCTCACAATAGCCACAGAAGATACAGCGCAGCATATTGATCTCGTAAACCCGGGCATAGCGCTCACCAGGGGAGTAACGCTCCTCATCCGTGTTCTCGGCAGCCTCCACAAAGATCGCATCCGCCGGGCAAGCTGCAGAACATAGCGAGCAACCGATACATTTTTCCATCCCATTATCATAGCGCATCAGGTGATGGCGCCCTTTGAAACGGGGACGTACCGGACGCTTGACTTCTGGATATTGAATCGTCACCGGCTTTGTAGCCGCCATGTGGAGCGTTGTGCTCAAGCCCCTCAGGATTTCACCAATAATTCCAGCCATTCGATACCTCCAAAATATTTATACGCCCAGGCCCGGGAATAGCATGATTACTCCCGCCGTGAGAAGCACGTTCAGGAGTGCAACCGGTAGCAAAATTTTCCAACCGAAAGCCATCAGCTGATCGTAGCGCAGGCGTGGCAAAGTAGCTCGCACCCAGATCATGCCAAACAGTAGGATCATTACCTTAATCAACAGATAAATCGGTCCCAGCCAAGGCACCTGATCGATGAAAGGACCGCGGTAACCACCGAAGAATAAAGTGGCGGCAATCGCGCTGACTGCTATCATCTTTACGTACTCGGCCATGAAAAACAGGGCGAATTTCATCCCAGAATACTCAGTATGATAGCCGGCAGTGAGCTCTTGCTCGGCCTCGGGCATGTCGAACGGTGCCCGATTGACTTCTGCCAGCGTGGCAATCATAAAGACCAGCACACCCAGCGGCTGGTAGACGACATACCACATGCCACGCTGTCCTTCAACAATGCCGTTCAAGCTCATCGTACCTGCCAATAGGATCGGTCCAATGAAGCCCAGCCCTAGTGCCAGCTCGTAGCTGATCATCTGAGCCGTGGAACGGATACCTCCCATGGCAGCGTATTTATTGTTGGATGACCAGCCTGCCAGCACGATCCCATACACGGAGATCGAGGTGATGGCGGTAATGTACAAAATGCCAATATTGACATCGCCCGCGACGGACAATGAGATTTCGCGCCCAAATAGGTTGACAACACCGCCAAACGGCAGCACCGCCAGGACGACCAGCGCTGGCACCACAGTGACTACCGGTGCCAGGACGAAGATCAGCCGGTCGGCTTTTTCTGGAATTAATTCCTCCTTGAAAATCAGCTTGATGCCATCGGCAACCGGCTGCAACAAACCAAATGGGCCAGCCCGGTTTGGACCTATACGCACCTGCAAACGAGCCAGGGCTTTGCGCTCATAGAAAGTCAGGTAGGCAAAGCCGGTTATGCAGATCACCAGCAGGAGAATCGATTTTATGATCCATTCGATAATTAGCGCAGCATCCATAACATATTCCCTGTTCTAGATTCCAGGCATGTCAAGCCAGCACACGCTCGGCCAGCCGAACAGAAACCACCGTCGGGCCAGCCACCGGCAGCCCAAAACTACGCGGCACCAGCACAATCCGCTCTGGCACATCAGATCGCAAACGGGCAATTGCCCGCACCCCTAACCATGATCCACCTTCGGCAGGGATTAATTGAATAGCAGCTCCCTCCGATATCTTCAACCGCTCTGCGTCCTGGTCATTCAAAACCACATACGGTTCTGGAATGCGTTGGTGGAGCATCGAAGAGGGCAGTAAGGTCGAACCATGGTCATACAAGCGGGTGATCGGCACCGCTAACAGACCAATCTTTGGCATACCGACTTCAACCAGCTTAGGCCATGACAGGCCGCCAGCAGATGTCAACGGAAGCTGGACACCAATTCCCTGACTGTTTTCGTAAGTGGTGCCGCCGTAGTACAGATCCCCCCGCCCAACAATCGGCCACTGCTCCACTACTTCGGCCAGCCTGGCGTAGGATAGGCCGGTAAAGGCCGGGGTTTCACTGGCCAGACGAGCAAAGGTGCGCCCCGCCAGGCGAATCTCCATATCCAGGCCAAGGCGCTTTCCGATTTGACCAGCCACTGAGAAATCCGCATAGCTGTCGGCAAGCTCTGGAACAACTGGATAGAAACGCTGCACTCGGCGCTCCCCGGAGGTATAGCTACCTTCACGTTCAGTCCATGCTTGAACAGGCAGGACAACATCCGCCAAGCGGGCTGTGGCGGTCAGGAATAAATCCTGGACAACCAGAAAAGCCTGCTCCTGAGAGCCCAGCCTACCCTCCGCCAGGTAAGCCGGATCATCGCCTGCAGGATCAGCAGCAGCAACATACAAGGCGCGCGCTGCTTGCATCGCTTCCGGCAGGTTTGCTACTGGCCGCCAACCCAGCTCCCAGGCACCCTGGTCGTTCACTCGCTGCCAGACGGCTACCAGGCCGTTGTTGATTCGCCCGATATGACCGGTGGCCAGCAACAAATTCTGGCAGGATTGCGCCAGGGCTGTCGAGGTCTCTAGTCCAGTACCTTCACTCCCATATAAAATGACCGCATTCTCAGCTTCGGCAAACGCCTTGGCAGCGGCTTTTAACTCTGGGCTGCGCACCAGATTGGCGACAGCCTCCGGCAAATCCGGGCGCTTGGCCGACAGTGTATTGACCATCGCCAAAAGCGCACCGGCCTCCGAGCCGTAAGGGTAGCGCACAAGGTGAGTTGCATAAGCATCCAGGCGGGTGGGGCGGGGGTTAGCTACAATTAACTGTGCACCTCGTTCCGCCGCCTGTTTGACCCGCAGCCACCAGATGGGAGCTTCTTCATGCAGGTCGCTGGCCACTACCAGGATAGCGGTCTCTTTGCCCATGTCAGAAAAATTGCTGCCGGGCACCAGGCCAGACTGCGCAGTCAGATCGCCGCCGCCCATCGTGCCATACAAAACTTTTTTGCCGCCCAGGCTATCGGTCAGTTTCCCCTGGTTATACAGGTCCTCGTTGCTCAGGCGGCCACCTGCAATACTGAATAAACCGTCCCCGGCTTGCTGGAAGCGTTCGGCCACAAAGGACAACGCCTCTTCCCAGGTTGCCGGTGCCAGCTCACCCTGGCGGCGCACCAATGGCTGTGTCAGTCGCTCGGCGCTCTTCGAATAATGGTAGCCGAAGCGTCCTTTATCGCACATCCAGATTTCGTTCACCCATTCATTCTGGCGTGGCATGACGCGTTTGATCACCCATTTACCCCCGGAAACCGCCTCGCGCCGAGTATTGAATGCAATATTGCAGCCCACTGGGCACTGTGTACAAATCGAAGCGGCAGATCGGAGCTCCCAGGGCCGCGCTTTGAAGCGGAAGTCTGTAGTGGTCAGCGCCCCCACCGGGCAGATATCCGTCGTATTACCCGAGAAGACCGAGTCGAACCCGGGTTCAGAATAGGTAACAATTTCGAGAGAACGTCCGCGCTGGAAGAAGCCGATTACCGGATCGTCCACAACCTGATCTTGGAAGCGTACACAGCGACCGCATTGGATGCAGCGCTCGCGGTCCAGGTAAATCAGCTCGCCCAGTGGAACATGCTTTGCCAGATGCATCTTTTCGTCATAAAGGTAGCGGCTTTCACCAGGGCCAAACTCCATGGTCAAGTTTTGCAGCGGGCACTCACCGCCTTTATCGCAGATCGGGCAATCCAGAGGATGAGAGGTGAGCAAAAACTCTATAATATCCTGGCGACCAGCTTTAGCTTTCTCTGAGGTTCCCAATACCACCATGCCCTCCGACACAGGCGTCGTGCAGGCGGTTTCCAGCTTCGGTCCAAACTGCATTTTGGGGGAGCCATCATCTTCCCGCACTACTTGCCCGGTAGTGCGATCAATCACCGGCCGGCCAATCTCCACCAAGCACATCCGGCACATCCCTACCGGTTCCATTTTGGGGTGGTAGCAAAATACTGGAATGTCGATCCCGACTTTCTTGGCCGCGTTAACAATCAGCGTACCTTCCGGAACAGTCACAGTCTTGCCATCAATTGTCAGGTTGACCATTTTCATAATCAATGTTCCAAACAGAGTCTCAAGTTAGATCGCTCCGCAGGCCGGTTAATTGGCGACTGCGGAACCTGCTACCGCTAACTCAAAATCAGGCCGAAAGCGTTCAATCCCAGTGAGCACCGCTTCGGTGGAAAAATCGCCCAGGGCACATAGGCATTTACCTTTCACCTGGTTGGCAACATCCTGAAGCAGCTCGACATCTTCTAGAGTTGCACTACCTTCGACAATCCGCTCGGTCAGATGCATCATCCAGAACGTGCCTTCCCGGCAAGGTGTGCATTTGCCACACGATTCATGCTTGAAGAAGTGCATGGTTTTATTGATTAACCACGGGATGCTGACCGAGTCATCGATCACGATTACGGAGGCTGAGCCCAACTGAGCACCTACGCGCGGCACGCTTTCATAATCCATGGGCGTATCCAGGGCTTCCTCATTGGCAACAATTAGCGCCGAGCTGGCCCCAGCCGCCATTATCGCCTTTACCTGCCGATCGCCAGTGATTCCTCCACCGTGCGTAAAGATCAACTCACGAAACGTGGTACCAAGTGGCAGTTCGTAATTGCCTGGGCGCTCTACACATCCAGAAAGTGAGAAAATTTTCACCCCCGCACTTTTTTCAGTGCCCAGGCTACGGTACCACTCCGCCCCGTGCTCGATGATCAGAGGGACATTCGTCAGGGTTTCTACATTGTTGACCACCGTGGGCTTGCCAAACAACCCATAGGAGGGTGGGAAAGGCGGGCGCAGGCGAGGCTGACCCAGTTTGCCCTCGATAGACTCCAGCATAGCGGTTTCCTCACCGCAGATATAGGCCCCGGCCCCCAGGTGGGTGTAAATGTGCAGGCTGTAATCCGTGCCGAATAGCTTCTCCCCCAGCAACCCGGCAGCTTCCATTTCGGCTATCTTACGGTCCAGCCAGGCGGCCAACTGCCAGAACTCGCCGCGCAAATAAACGTAAGCGGCATTTGCTTGAATGGCATAAGCACAAATCGCTACCCCTTCCAAAAACTGGAACGGGTTGCCTTCCATAATCTCCCGGTCTTTGAATGTACCGGGTTCGGACTCGTCCGCATTGGCCACTACATAATGCGGCCAGTTTTTGTTATCTATAAAAGCCCATTTCATCCCGGTGGGAAAACCGGCGCCACCGCGCCCGCGCAGGCCAGAGGTTTTCACCACATCGGTGACCTGACCGGGCTGCATGGAGGTGATTACTTTCTGCCAAGCCTCAAATCCGCCAAGCCGGCGATAGACTTCCAACTCGCCAATGCTGGGGGTATCGCGGTGGCGCAGCAAGAGGTATTGCCCATTTTGGGATTGGCTTGGTAAGCCGGTATCAGCGTCCATGTCCATCCCTCCGTTTGCTCTGCGCCTTGCGCCGTAGCTCCGCTACCAGGCTTGCAGCGCTCTCCACAGTCTGGTTTTCGTGGTAGCTCAACCCATCACCAGACTGCACCTGGAACATAGGCGCTTTGTCGCAAGCCGCCAGGCACATTACTGCCTCCACCATCACTGCCCCATCCGGAGTCGTCTCACCCACCCGAATGCCCAGATTGTTACACAGACCCTCGAGGAACTGCTCGGCACCGCGCAGGGCGCATGGCAGATCGGTGCACACCTGGACCCGGTAAGTACTACCCACCTTATCGTAGTACAGGGTATAAAATCCGACGATCGAAGCTACATCGGTCGAGCTGATGCCCAGGATTTCGGCAATTTCAACCATAGCTTGCTTAGTGACATACATCTGCTCGCGCTGCGCCAGGTAAATCAGCGGCATCACTGCCGCCCGGCGCTGCTCCGGCGGGTATTTGCTCAGGATTGCCTGGATTTCATCTGAATATTTTTCAGCGAACATAACACCTCAGGTCAGCCTTATGATATTTTTTTTCGTCATCGGCCGCATGTCTAGCGATCGACATCACCCAGGACAATGTCGGCTGTGCCAATCAGAGCGACCAGATCGGCCACCAGATTGCCCTTTGCCAACATCGGCAGAGTCTGTAAATTCATAAAAGAGGGTGTGCGCCAATGAATGCGATAGGGTTTTGGACCGCCATCGCTTTCCAAATAAACTCCCAATTCACCACGCGGCGATTCGACACCCACATATACCGAGCCTTTCGGCGGCGTAAAGCCCTCCGTCCACAATTTGAAGTGGTGGATGACCGCCTCCATGCTAGTGCTCAGCTCGGAGCGTGGCGGCGGGACATACTTGCGGTTGTTGCTGCGTACCGGACCATAGGGCAGCTTATCCAAAGCTTGCTGCACAATCTTGATCGATTGGCGCATCTCCTCCATTCGCACCACATAGCGGGCGTAGGTATCACCATCAGTATGGGTAGGGATATCAAAATCGTATTGCTCATAACCCGAGTACGGTTGAGCTATGCGTAAATCGTGCGCCAACCCACTGGCGCGCAGCATTGGCCCCGTCACACCCCAGCGTAGGGCATCCTCTTGGGTCATAACACCCAGACCCTTGGTGCGCTGCAAGAAAAGCGGGTTCTTGGTCAGCAAGGACTCATACTGATCGATACGTTCTGGAAAAGCCTCGAGAAACTGACGCACAGCCTGCTCGAACTCATCCGGCACATCCCGCCACAGACCACCCGGGCGGATGTAAGTCGTCATCATGCGCTGCCCCGAGACCATCTCAAAGATATCCAGGATAATCTCTCGCTCCCGAAAACAGTACAAGAAGACCGACATGGCGGCTAAATCCAGGGCATGAGTGCCCAACCATACCAGATGAGAGGATATGCGCTGCAGTTCGACCAGAATGACCCGAATTGCCTGGGCACGGACTGGCACATCTAACCCGGTGAGTTTTTCAATCGCCAAACAGTACACCAGGTTGTTACCCAAATTGTTCAGGTAATCCAACCGGTCGGACATTACTTCGGCCTTGATATACGTCTTGGCCTCCATGTTTTTCTCAACACCGGTATGCAGAAAACCGACATCCGGGATGCAGGTAATGACGGTCTCGCCATCCAACTCCAGCAGTAAACGTAGCACCCCATGAGTGCTGGGATGCTGCGGACCCATATTCAGCAGAACTGTATCGCCTTCAATCGCCCGTTCGGAGACCAAATGGGTCATGCCGTCCAGGGTGCCATCCATCAAGGGGAATTCAAATTCTTGCATGGTTGTCATCGCTACCTACCGTTACTCTTTGGCATAGGGCTTGCGCAGATCGATTTCATCAAAATTGAACGAGTACTGCGGCTCCTCGTAGCCCAGGGGGAAATCTTTGCGCAGTGGATGGCCTTCCCAATCATGCGGCATCAGGATGCGCCGCAGGTCTGAATGCCCCAGGAAACGGATGCCGAACATATCCCACAATTCACGCTCAAACCAGTTGGCGTTCGGATACACGTTTTCCAGAGTAGGCATTGAAGGGAAATTACCATCCAGGGGCACACGCATCCCGATAATCAGGTTATGCTTCAATGAACGCAGCCGGATAACTATATGGAAGCGCGGTTTAAGCTCAGGCCAGTAATCTACGGCTGTCTCTTCTACCAGCAACTCAAAATGGTGTTCGTCGCGCAACACCCGGCAGGCTTCCACGATCATTTCGGGTGGAATAATCAGGCTGGCCTCATCGGCATAAACGTAAACGAGAGCGCTAAAGCGCTCCTTTATTGGATCTACTATGGACTGAAGTTTTTCATCCATCATGATATGGCATCCTATTCATCGCCCAGGGCTAGGCATAATCCTTCAGATGCTCGCCACGAACTTTTTCGTGCAGGGTCAAGATACCGTGGATGAGCGCTTCGGGACGAGGGGGACAGCCGGCGACATATACATCAACCGGTACCACCTCATCCACCCCTTGCACGATTGCATAGTTATTGAAAACACCGCCACAAGATGCGCAATCCCCCATCGCAATTACCCACTTGGGCTCTGGCATCTGGTCGTACAGTCGGCGCAGCACCGGTGCCATTTTACGCGATACCCGCCCAGCAACAATCATTAAATCGGATTGGCGCGGGCTGGCCCGCATCAATTCCATGCCAAAACGGCTCATATCGTAATTCGCCGCCTGGGACGACATCATCTCAATCGCGCAGCATGCCAGGCCGAACAGCATTGGCCACATCGCATTCGTGCGCGACCAGTTGATCACGTCCTCCAGGCGGGCTGTCACGATCCCCATGCTGCCTAGTTTTTGCTCTATTCCCATTCAAACGCTCCTTTTTTCCACGCGTAAATATAACCTACCAGCAAAATCACAATAAAAATTATCATTTCAATCAGCCCAAACAATCCGAGCTGGCGAAAGACAATTGCCCATGGCAGGAAAAACACAACTTCTATATCAAACAGGATAAACAGCACCGCCACCAGGTAGAAATGCACCGGCATCCGCCGGGTGCCGGGACCGAAAGGGCGCATGCCCGATTCGTAAGGTTGCCCTTTCCGTTGGGTGGGTCGGCGTGGTCCAAACAAGTGACCGATTGCGACCACCAGGAAGGCCAAGCCGGTGGCAAGTATGATCAGAACAGCTATTGGGATATATTCCTGTGGCATGAGCGCATCTACTCCAATCGATCCGATCTAAACCAGACCAATACAGTAAACATAATCCAATCAGTTGTGTATTTTATCACAAGCGATTGGAGATGTCAAAGGATACCTATCTAATGGCGAGACGCCTGAATTTTATCAGATAATTAGAAGATTATAAGAGTATGGCGAAGTTTTTAACCTAAATAATCGCGCAACTGGCGGCTACGCGTCGGATGGCGTAGCTTACGCAGGGCTTTTGACTCAATCTGGCGGATACGCTCACGGGTTACATTGAAGTACTGCCCAACTTCCTCTAACGTGTGATCTTTGCCATCCATTAAACCATAGCGCAGCTCGAGCACCTGCCGCTCCCGGTCCGAAAGCACTGCCATGGCGTTTTTGATCGATTCATGCAGCATCTCCCGCGCAGCTTCATCCATCGGCTCAAGAGCTTCTTCATCTTCTATGAAATCCCCCAGCTGGCTGCTGTCCTCACTGCCCACCGGGCTATCCAACGACATCGGGTCTTCCATGGCACGAAGGATGTGGTTTACCTTGGCTGCCGCCCGCACCCAGCGCTGACGGACCTCATCCGAAACTGGCAGGTCGCTGAGACGCGAACGCATTATCGCCTGCTCGTCATTTAACTCAAGGTAACCAGCTTCCAGAGCGATATCCTCATTGGTTGGTTCGCGCCCCAGTTCCTGGATCAACCTGCGCTGTACACGTAGCAAGTGGTTGATAGATTCAAAGATGTGCACTGGTATGCGTATTGTGCGCGCCTGATCGGCGATCGAGCGACTGATTGCCTGCCGGATCCACCAGGTGGCGTAGGTGCTAAATTTAAAACCACGCGCAGGATCAAACTTTGAAACTGCACGCAGCAGGCCAATGTTCCCCTCTTGAATCAAATCCAGGAAAGAACTACCACGACCGGTGTAGCGCTTGGCAACACTTACCACCAGGCGCAAATTGGCGCGAATGATAATGTTTTGAGCATCGTCACTGCGCGCCCGAATCTGGTCGAGCTCGCCCTGCAGTACAACCTCTTCCGGCAGATAAGTCAGGAAGATATCTTCCGGCGGGAGTTTGCCATAACGATCCACATATACGTGCAACGCGGCTGCCAAACCATCCGGGAGCATGTACATATACAAAAAGGCCGAGAAAGCATTACGCGCGACACCATCCCACAAATGATCAGTACCCCACAAGCCGTTATCCAGGTATGCCCGCAAATACGAAGGGACATCGCTTTCCCAGGTGGTGCGAAGCATTTGGGCTTCCGAAAGCACCAGCCCTAGGTCGGGACAGGCAAAACCTAATCGGAGCGCATCCACAACCAGGCGTTCCCAGGCCATGCCAAGCTCCTCGAATAAGGCCAGGTAAATCCGCTGCGAGGGTAAATGATCCCCCGACACACCCTCTGCCTGTCTTGCATTATCCGGTTCCTCCTCGCCAGACTTATCAAGCTGCTTCGGTTTCAAACCTGTCCGGCCCTGCCCGTTACGCGCCAGAGGATGCCCTCTCCCCAAGACAGAAATCCGCCGCCCAGCCTCTAAACGGGTAGCCAGCCAGAATTCCTTGTCCGAGTCAAGCAAATTAATCGCGCCAATCTCTTTAAGATACAAGCGAACAGGGTCTTCTCCAATATCCGTAACCCACCCTGAGCGGCCTAAAAACTCGAGCGGTTCTTCCTGAATCAGCTTTTCCAGATCCTCGGCTTCTTCCAGCGCGAATGCTTCATCATCGATATCATCTGTGTCAAGCTGATCATCCAGGCTCTCGGGCTGCTCATCCTTATCGGCATCCAGCCGGGTTTGGATATCCCCATCTAGCTGATCGCTGAGCAGTGCCTCCGGCTCTATTACTTCATTTTCCTCCGCCTCATCCGGATTAATTGCTCGCCTAAAGGTGATTCTGGGTTTTTTATATGGCGTATCCATCCGCTACCTCCCTGATTAACGAGGTCGTATCGAACGGCTAGTATACTGGCCCAGTGCCTGATCCAAACTTAACAGCAAGTTATTCTGCTTGACCAGAGTCTGCATATATTGCGTTGCCAACAGATCACCTTGCACCTGGGCTTCTTCTAAGAGAAAGCGCATATATTCAATATTCTGAACTAAACTCCGCCGGCGCAAATCGAGCACTCCACGCAACAGATCCTCAAGGACGCGCTCATCATTGGGGTCCAGTTTGGTGGTTCGGGCCAAGATACCGTCTGCCAATTCCATCATTGGCAGCGACAGGCTGTTGACTACAAAATTAAACGGCTCAGCGATGTCCTGTTCCACCGATTCTTCAAGCAATCGAAAGATCGCCTGGTGATCTCCATGCTGAAAATCCTCTGCTACCAGCCGGCTGAGCTTGGCTTCTTGTAAGGAGCGATCTACCTGGTACAGCAGGTCGGGGCGCCGCAGCAGTACTCCCAAGCAGTGCGCTTCCAACAAATAGGTGCTCATCGCCGGCGATGTCGCCTCGGTCATAGTCTGGCGCTTACTCTGTGGCTGGCCCTGGCGTCCCACGACCGGCCGGCCACGCTTGTTATCCCGGCTGCGGCTTGCGCCTGGCTGGCTGGTCATCAGGCTACTTTCATGAACACGCAACAAGCGCGCCAGCCGCTGGCGATAGGTATCTCTCTCGATCGGACTGGGTACATCTTCAATCAACGGCAGTATCTGGGCAGCGATCTCGTTCTTGACCTTCGGGTCGTCCAGATTCTGCCCGCTGGCCAGAGTCTCCATCACATGGATCACGATCGGCCGCGCTTCTTTCAACAGCCGCTGCCATGCATCCGGATCGCGATTAACCACCTCGTCTGGATCCAGCCCTTCCGGTAATACACTCACCCGAATATCCGCTTTCAGACGCGCCTCCTGGCGCAGCAACCCACGTGCATCGAAGCCGAGCTCCTGTTCGTGGTCCATCGCCTGGCGGGCGATTTGCAGCCCGCGCAGCGTGGCTTTGTCGCCGGCTGCGTCCGAGTCTAGGGCAAGCACAATGCGCCGCGAGAAACGCTTCAACAAATAGAGCTGTTGTTCAGTCAGCGCCGTGCCCATTGGCGAAACGGCGTTGGCAAATCCCGCCTGGTGCAAGGCGATCACATCCAGGTAGCCCTCCACAATTACCGCCTGATCCTGTGTGCGGATCGGTTTGCGCGCCCGATCCAACCCATACAACAAGCGACCTTTATCAAACAAGGCAGTTTGTGGTGAGTTTAGAAACTTGGGTACATCATCCGGATTCAGGATACGTGCCCCAAAGCCGGCCATACGGCCGCGTTCATCGCGGATCGGAAATATCACCCGGTGGCGGAAGCGATCGTGAATCCCACCAGACTCGCCCTGGGTAACAAGCCCGCAGGCCAGCAACATCTCGTCGTTGTAGCCCTTCGACCTGAAGTGCTGAGTGGTGCTTTCCCAGCCTGCCGGGGCATAACCCAGGCCAAATGCTTCCAGGGTTTCATCCTTAAGGCCGCGCTGGTTTCGCAAATATGCCAGCGCTTCTTTTCCGAGGTTTGTGCTCACTAACTGGCTGCGATAGAAAATTGCCGCTTCTTCCAACAGGCTGCGCAGCTCACCGTGTTCCTCGGCGGCGGCTTGCTCCTCAGGCGTAGGAACTTTGAGCTGCACACCGGCCCGCTCTGCCAGGTAACGCAGTGCATCCGGGAAATCCCAGCCCTCCTTCTTCATGACAAACTTGAAGATATCCCCACCCTCATTACATTGCCCAAAGCAGCGCCATGTGCCACTCTCCGGGAATACCACAAAGGCCGGCGTGCGCGAATTGGGGTGGAATGGGCAGAATCCCGTGTAGCTCTTACCCGAGCGGCGCAACTGGACCGTCTCAGACACCAGATCTACAATATCAATACGGGATTTAATCTCGTCAACGGAGGACATCACAACTCTCTAAAAAAATTATACTCCAGCAAGTTTGAGATGACTCATCAGGAAACATAGAAATACAGCCTGCTGAAGCACGAGCTTTTAATATTATGAGTGCGATGATCGAATCGTAGATCGATCGCGATTCTGGTTTCTAAGGACAACGGTGAGTATTTTGATAGTGATCCAGGTACCGGATGATTTTCATTTTCACAAACTGGCGATCGCACTGCAGGAAAATATCGGCCGGTTGGTTTGTGCGCGGATTGATGAATACCCGCAGACGGATCCCATGCCATTCTTGACTAGTACTAGAGATAGGCTGCCAAGTCACTCGAAAATCTACCGCTAACGCTCCACTGCGGTCAACATAAATTTCTGACCGAGGAAAGTAGGTCAAAAAATTACGTGCTTCTTCTGTCGTGCTGGCAATAGAGATATACTCCTCATCGGAAATTCCTGTGTCATAGAACTGCCCGGAACTAAAAGTACATGCCGTCATGAGAATAGCTAAAATAGCTAAGAGATGAACGAAATCCTTTGCCATTCTTAGCCTATGGCACCTCAACTAGCATAGGAATAACCCAAAATCCGTTTATCCCGAATTCTTGTTATAAATCTAATCCAGCCACTTCCATCGCAGCGGGATGTTCCACGGTGTATTCAAAGCGTACAAGCTGCTTCTCTTTAGGCGCTAAGTTCAGCTCCCAATCCAGCAGGTTGAGCTCAGTCTGCCGAGTGGATCGTGGTGAAGCTGTATCCAGACGAACTTTGATCTCCTCATGCCGGCTTACCGGTATCTGGTCATGCAGCAGGATAGACGCCGGGCCGCCTGATAGGTTTTCAAGCTCGATTTCGTATGCAAAATGCAGGCGGCGCTTGCCACCGACAATCGATTTGTCCACTTCACGGCGCTTGAGCTCCCGCTCCACCTTGATCCGGTCATCCACGCCCAAAATCAGCTCAAGCTCGCCCTGTGAAGCGGTTAGTTCCAGCCGAGTAACCCCCAGGAACTCGTCCCCCACAAATAAGTTCGCCTGACCCGGCAACAGGATAAAGCCGCCGTCGTTAATCGCTCGAGCACGCCGATAAACCGCCTGCACCAGTTTAGGTGCAGTCACATAATCCAACTTGCACGACAGCGGATAACGACTTACTGTCACACGGTGCGGCTGCCCATCTGGCGGTATATTGGCTTGTCCCTGCGCCCGGTAAGTGACAGCCATTCCGGAGGTCTGAAGATGGGCGGGCGCCTCCTCTATAGCATACGATGCCAGTGGTTGCGAACCTTGATCTTCTAAGGCCGCGCTTGAGAATTCCATGTTAAGCTGCGCCCTGTAGGCTCTCGGTGATACCGGACTCACTATCTCGGGTGGAGGCAGCGGCTTTAGATATTCCGGTTCCAGCTCAGGCAAGACGCCCGCAAGCGCCGGACGCGCAGTGGAAAGTGCAAGGTCCACCGCGAGCCAGTCCTCGCCAGTTTGCTGGGTTACCTGGGCCAGGTAGCTCACCTCCAACTGCGGATTTGAGTTCTCTTCCAGCAGCCTCAAATCGTAGATCGGCTCCCAGCCAGCAGAGCTGACGGTATAGCTTAAATCCACAATCATGTCACCGGATTGCTGTACTTCAATTTCGACCAGGGAACTGTAACCCTGGCGCGGCCGTGCTCCGCGCAACTGGTTGAGCTGATTTTGCAGCTTCTGAAGCTCTCGCTCCGTCTGGCGTTTTTTCCCGGAAACCTGTAATAGCTCGCTATCCAGCGATGTCGCCCGCTCACGCAGCCCGTCCATTAATGCCAGATGCTTTTCCAACTCCATTTCTCCGGCCGCCAATGCCAGGGCAAATTTGTCTGTATGTTCAGCCAATGCTTTGACTGAAAGTCGCTGCTGTTTTACCAGCTCGATCTGTGCATCCAGGTTACTGATTTCATCTTGCACATTTTCCACTTGTGCTTCAAGCTTGCGAACTTCTTCAACAGGTGCCTCACTATAATACATACGCTTCAGCTGCACCCCCGTCAGGCGCGCCTGAGATGTACCTCGGCCTGTAACACGCAACGAATCGGGGTCAAGATGGGCCGGCAGCCCAACGATTTCTAATGTGTGTCTGCCGGCGTCTAGCAAGGTACTGCCCTGCCGGGTCACCCGAGCTCGGTCAGGATATACCGTTACTGCCATCAAGATAGTATCAATAACAGACATGTCCGCCTCCTTTCTAAAGGCACTTCATTTTGAATGAAAAGCGGCGATTTTGTCGATTACCAGTTCGCAAAATCGCCGCTCCAGGGAGCTAAAACCCTTCTAGCTTCGATAAGTCTGCTACCCCGTCCGCCAGGGCAGAGATACGTTGCAACATCCCCAGCCGGTTGCGCCGCAACCGCTCGTCCTCCGCCATGACCAGCACCGCATCGAAGAAATGGTTGACCGCCGGGATCATGGGCTCGAAAGCGCTCAAGAATCCCCCTGCCGAACCAGCCTGGCGCTCGGCGCTCTCGGCTTGCAGCAATGTCTCAAATAATTCCTGCTCCGCCAACTCGACGAAATTTGTCGGATCAACCGGGAAGCGTTCTACGTACTCGCGTGTGATGCGTACACAGCGGGCATAGGCCGGTAAGATACTGCTCCAATCCTGGCGGCTGACCCATGCACTCAGCTCTCGCACCGCTCGATTGGCACGCGCCGGGTTGTGCCCCTGAGCTACCAGAACAGCATCCACAACATCATAGCGCCACCCCTGTTCTAGCAACACATTGCGCAAGCGTTCGATAATAAATTAGGTGTGAAGCCGCCATTGCTAATGCAGCACGCACGTCGAATTCCAGCTCCCAAGCCACCAGATTCTGCACCAGACCCAAGGCTGCCCGCCGTTGGCCGAAGGGATCCTTATTACCGGAAGGAGCTAGACCAGCCGCAAACAACCCGGCCAGGGTATCCAGGCGGTCGGCCAGCCCAACCACCAATCCCGGCCGTGACTGCGGTGTGGCATCTCCGGTATAGCGCGGCAGGTAATGTTCAAAGATCG
>JAGDMX010000492.1 GCA_017860725.1 Chloroflexota bacterium
GGTTGGCGCGAACACCAGATGTGGCCCACCGCTGGTAAGCAGGTCGGTGAGACCGGCGATCTTGACTGCGGCCAGGAAGGTGTCAAATGACGGTACGTCACTGTTCTTGCCATGCTGGTCGCTAAATCCTTGAAGGAATTCGATCATATTCAAACCGCTTGTTCGCGCACTGGTGGTCGACCATTGACTTCTATTTGTAGGGCCAACGTACCAACCGTGAAAACAGTCGAATGAATCAGCCCCTGGCCAGGTCCATCCGCCGCTGCCATTCTTAATCACCTTACCGTTCACACCGATATTGAATTCCTTGAAGATTGCTGGCTGGACGGAAGCAGCGTACCCGCCGTACGGAACGTCCTTTTCTCCCACGTCATCCAGCAAAAAGCTGATTCCAGCAGAATTTCTTACATTGTTGACAGTTATATGGCCGGCACTGACCGGCGATGCCCCCGCTTTCTGGTAGGCCTCCGTCTCATCAATTAACAAACCCTGACGCAGTGTCCCATCGGCCTCCCCCATTACCACTACGGTATAGCGATGACCCGCTTCAAGGGTCACGTCCAGCGGGGCGAGTAACGGAGTGGGAGTGTCGAGGCTCATACCGGTGGGCACAACTGCCACGCTAACGGTCCCTGGCGCGAGATATTCGTAGCGGCTCACATAGGAAGTTGGAAAATGGGCCAGGGGCACACCTGCGACCACGGGTACCTTGCCGTTTATATAGATGTCCATATCCGGCAAAGGCTGATCATAAACACACTCGCTCACCCTCAGGCGGGCCTCTGTCAGGTCATTGGGCCTGTTCGGGTCGATTGCCACGGTTGGGACGCTGGTCGGGGTTGCCGGCACGGCAGTGGCCTGGGGCGGCTGGGTGGAAGTAGCCGGGATTGGGCTTGGGGTGGCGCTCGGCGCCTGGGTCGGTGCCTGTGTGGCCGTGGGCTGCAAAGGGGCCTGGGTTGGAGCCTGGATCGCTGTGGGCTGCTCGGTCGCCGGGATTGGTGTTGGCGCGGCGCAGGCAGCCAGGATCATGGCTGCTGCGCTAATAAGCAAAGGGATGCGGAACAATTGGTTAGACATGTTTTCTCCTTCTCGTTTGATCGATCTTTCATCGCCAGATGAGCAGGGGCGAAGCAGTGCCTGGACCACGACCTGGGGTGCCCTGGACACCTTCGCCCCTCTCATTGGATGATCAGGTGGTTACGGTTTATTGATTGAGCTAAGCTTCCAAAGTCAGGGTTATCGCAGAGCGTCGCATAGCGGCTGGATGGCGGCGGTATCACCATATCCGTAATAGGCAAGCAGTGGATGCTGGCCGTTCTCGAAGAATGTCGTGCCATCTGACTGAGCACCGACCCATCTCCCGACATCAATCAGCACAGTGCCGCCGTGTGGCGTAGACGCCCTCCATTCTCCAGTAATGGATACCGTACCTGTATCGAAATCCCCTGGAACGGCAAGGTTGTGGACAATGGTATCCGCCTGGATGAAGGCAATCGAGGCTCCCGTCAGCGGGTTGGTTAAGGTGCCCACCATCACCTCACGGAAGTGACGTTGAGTCAGGTCCCCATTGCGGTCATAATAACGTCGACCCTGGACTGTCCTGGTATCAGCGCCGACGATTTCGAAGCTGTTAGAGCCACTGCCGCAGATCAAGCCGATAGGATCCGGTCCCTCCAGTTCCGTGAATGCCAAGCTACAGATCGTACCGTCTCCCACCGCCTTACATTCGGGGTTAAACTCAGGAGGCGGTGGCGGATTGAGAGTGGAGGGATCGACGGTTTGACCGGCGAAGGCTGTCTGAGGCATGATCACCGCAAACAGTGCGATGATGCTGACCAGCAGCAGGCGAGTATAACGTGTGTGGGACATGCTTCGTTGTATCTGCTTGCCTGACCAATTGAGCAAACGCATGATAAACATTTTGATCTCCTTATCTTGGGTCTGAGTGGATTGGGTCTGATCTCCTGGGATCATAGCCCCTTGTCAATCAGAATATACGCTATCCCCTGGCAAAATATATGCCATTTCTTGCCAATATGATAATTTTGACCAAATATGGCTTATAATGAACCAGATTTCAAATCCGCTTAATCCATCCTCCCTGGAAAGACATGTCCGACCGGCCTTTATCCCCTGCATCGTTCGAGACTTTTGGCGACCTGCTCAAATATCTGCGCCGGCGCGAACAGCTGACCCAACTGGAGCTCTCCATCGCCGTCGGCTACAGCGAAGGTCAGATCAGCCGGCTGGAGCAGAACCAGCGCCTGCCCGATCTGGCCGCCCTCAAAGCGCTTTTCATCCCGGCCCTGCATCTTGAAAACGAGCCTGAGCTGGCCGCCCGCTTTTTAAACCTGGCTAAGTCTGCCCGCCAGGAAGACGCGCCTGCGGCCGGCGTTGCTCCCTACAAAGGTCTGCTATATTTTGATCAGACGGATGCAGATCTTTTCTATGGGCGCGAGGCCCTCACAGCCCATCTCGTGGAGCGGGTTGCGGATATCGCCATGGACGCCTCATCCCGTTTCCTGGCTGTGGTCGGCGCCTCCGGCAGTGGCAAATCGTCGCTCGTGCGC
>JAGDMX010000493.1 GCA_017860725.1 Chloroflexota bacterium
AATTTCGGACCAAAAAAGAACGCTCATGGTTCCGCTGTTGAAGAGGTATTGCACTTCTCCGGAAAAGAACAATTCACCGAATTTTAAAACCAGGTAAAGTCCCAATACCCACGGAATTATGGCGGCCAGCTTTTCGAGCAGGTGGATCTCCAACCCTCGCTTAAAGTAACGCGAGCTGAGGGAAGATTCGAAGATGGTCATTGCCAGTCCAATAGCGATCGCCGAGACGAAGAACAGGACCGGAAGGAAGGGCGTCCACCAGAGAGGGAAAAGCTTCGTGGGCTGAATCAGCAATAACGCGCCCAGCGATCCCTGGTGAAGAATTGAAATGACCACGCCCACGATGACCAATGGCTTCATCGCCCGGTTGAAAAAGTCCCGTGGTTTCTTCCAACCCAGACGTTCGAAGACAGCCGGTGAGAATTCGGCGGCCATGATCGCAATGTAAATCATGACGTACAATCCAATGAACAACAGGAAGGAGGTCCAATTCTGGTAAATGAAGAAATACCAGATGCGCTCGGGATGGCCGAGTTCAACCATCAGCGCCATGGCTTCCATAATGTAACCAAGCAAGGCGGTAAGCAGGACCGCTCTCAGCATGGGCTTGAATTCCTTGAGCTCAAAGATATAGATGATCGCAGCGATGATGAACGCTCCACTGCTGATCGCGATGCCGGTAAACAGATCGAAACTGACCCAGAAACCCCAGGGGTAGGAATTGCTCAGATTGCTGATGGCGCCAACCCCAAAGGCATAGCGATAGAGGGCAAGTAGTCCGGCTAGAGCCATGCATGCTAACAGGACCCAGACCAATGGACTGAAATTCAGACGAAATCGAGGATGGATAGTGAGATTAGCTTTCATTTGACATCCTCCGCCTCTTTCTGCGCTGCTGCTTTTTGCTTGTTCCTGTTGACCAGGGATACGCCGACAGCAGTGGCGGTCAACACCGCTCCCATGCCGAGTGCAGCCGGAAGGGTCATCGCGATCACTTTTTCGCTGACCTCATTGACCGGTGTTTCAGGTAAATTGGGCAAACCCAGCTCGCTGAACGGGACGTGTGAGAGAATCAGGTACGAGGTTCCGCCGTTCTCGAATTCACCGTAAACATGGTCGATATAACGTTCGGGATGTTCTTGAATACGGGCATGGGCGATTTTGACCAGTTCCTCACGCTCGCCATATTCCAGTGCGTCGGTGGGGCAGGTTGCCACACAGGCGGGTTCCTGTCCGTTGTCGATGCGCTGCGGACAGAAAGTGCACTTATCGATGAACGCGCCTTCGATGATCCCCTTGTCGTAGTCAAAGTGCGGCACGCCAAACGGGCAGGCGTTCATGCAATAGCGGCAGCCAATGCATTTCTCCGGATTGTAAACTACTGGACCATCCTCCCGTTTGTAATAGGCGCTTACCGGGCATGCCGAGAGACAATCGGGGTGTTCGCAATGCATGCAGTGATAGACCATCGTGGCACGGTCCAGATCGGGGTACTTGCCCTTGACTCCGATACCCGCCACCCAAATGCGGGTCTTGTCCATTTCGATGCTATTTTCAACACTACAGGCGACCATGCAGGCGCGGCAGTCAATGCAGCGCGTTGCGTCAAAAAGGTAGGCTTTTTGTTTTATCTCAGTCATGTCGCACCTAGGCCTTTTTTACCGTTACAAATGTCTGGCTGAGCGCCTGTCCGCCGCTGATGGGATCGGTGTAAGTGACGTGCAGCACCGAGTCGCTCGAGCCGACGCCGTAGGCGGTGGTCAACCCCTTTGAGAGATGGCCGTAGCCGGGGGTCATGTACACACAGTCCGGGCGGACGGCTTCTGTGGGGTGCAGCAAGACGTGGATCTTGCCCACCTCACTGGCTGCCTCCACCCAGTCACCTTCCTTCAGCCCACGTTCCATGGCAACCGCGGCATTCATCCACAGGCGAGGCTCATCGGAGTATTTATGCAGGAGCTGGTTGTTCTGCGTGCCAAACTGGGTGTTTTGAGCCACCTTGCCGGTCAAAAGATAGAATTGGCCTTCGGCAGGTATCGGTGGTTCCTCCCACTTCACCACGCCATCAAATCCGGCTTTGAACAACGTCTCGGAAAAAAGTTCGATTTTCCCTGAGGTCGTGTTCCAATTATCGAGTTCGGGCGGCTTGGAAGACATTTGGGCATAGCCTGTCTTTTTTACTTCATCCAGACTGATCCCAAGCGGAGCCAGTTGTTGGCGCAAGTAATCCTCTTCATCGGTGTACTGAAAATAATCTCCCAGCCCAAGCCGTTCACCCAATTGTTTATAAATCCAAAGCGCTGATTTGGCTTCACCTTGAGGTTCAATGACCGGCTGGCGCAGGAAAGCTTTGTCGCCAACGACGTTGAGCGGATCGAAACGCTCGAGGTAGGAGGCTTCCGGGAGAACAACATCAGAGAACCAGGCGGTATCGTTTAGGATGATATCCACAGTGGTTATAAAATCCATCCCGCGGAAAGCTTGCAGGGTCTTGCCTCGGTCAGGGATGGACATCACCGGATTCTGGCGTGATATGAACCAGCCATGCGCCTGATAGGGATCAGAGTT